>JBOGZE010000347.1:0-7587 GCA_050697055.1 Solirubrobacterales bacterium | reverse complement strand
GCGCAAGCCCGAGGACGCCGAGATGCGAAGGCCACGGCCGTCATCCAGGCGTGCATGGGCGGGGGATCACTCATCTAGGCCGCCGCCGTCGAGGCCTCGGCCCGCGGCGCGCGCGAGCCCTCGGGCACCGTCGCCGGGGCCCAGGCGAGCCGGAAGGCGATTAGGAGCAGGCAGCCCCAGAGCAGCGTCGCCGTGGTCAGGTGGGCGACGACGAGCACCGCGTGCTCGCCGAGCCAGACGTTGAGCGCCCCGAGCAGCAGCTGGCCCAGCAACAGCAGGGCGGCGAGGGCGAGCAACCGGGAGCGCGAGCCCCGCCGGTAGGCGACGCCGAGCAGCAAGAGGATCGCCGCGGTCGCCGCGTAGACCAGCGCCCGGTGGGTGAGGTGGATGTCGGTAAGCCGACTCTCCCCGAAGGGAAGGATGCGCCCGTCGAGGCAGGTCGGGAAGGCCTCTCCGCAGGCGAGGTGGGCGCCGGCGATGTTCGGCCCGACCTCGTTCACCCCCTCCTCCTCGGTGCCGGCCATGTAGCCGCCGGCGACGATCGCGGCCAGGAGCAGGATCGCCGCAACCGCCGCATAGGGACGCAGCCCGCGGACCGGAGCGGGCGCGGGCGCCTCGCCCTCGTCGGCGGCGAGCTCGTCGCGGGCCCGGGCCCCGAGCCAAAGCAGGAGGCCGAGCAGCACCATCGCGAGCCCGAGATGGGCGGCGACCAGCTCCTCGGCGAGGCTGTGCTCGACGGTGAGGCCGCCGAGACCCGCCTGGGCCAGCACCAGCACTCCCGCCGCCACGGAGCCCCGCAGGGGCCAGCGTTGATCCGGCGGTAGATCCGGCGGCGAATCTTGTCGCCGTAGATCCGGCCGCGGTGTTTGTGGCGGCCGATCTGATGCTGTTGACCGCCGAGTGTGAAGCCCGCGGTACGCGCGCCAGACGAGCAGCGCGATCAGGGCGACGACGACCGCGGCGAGAACGCGGTGGGAGAACTCGATGACCCGGTTGACGTCGCCGACCAAGGGGATCACCTCGCCCCCGCAGAGCGGCCAGCCCTCTGTGCCGCTGCCGCCGGGCCCGCAGCCGAGGCCGGACTCGCTCACCCGCACCACCCCCCCGACGATGATCAGCAGGAAGGTCGCGATCGCGGTCAGGTCCGCGAGGCGGCGGAACCGGCGAATCTCGTCACCGCCCTCGCCGGCGCGAGTCCCACCAGGGCCATTCATGCGGGTCAGGCTACCGGCTCGGTGCTCTCCGACGGCTCGGCCGACGGCTCGGGCGCGGCCTCCTCCTGCCGCCTGACCGCCTCGCGAATGTCGCGCAGCGGCTCCTCGCTGCGGACGTCCGGAACGACGTCGAAGTTGTGGGGCGGCGGAGGTGAGAGCGCCAGCCACTCGAGCGTGTCCGCGCGCCATGGGTCGTGGCCGGCGCGCGGCCCGTGGCTGACGCTGCGATAGGCATTGATCAGCGAGCCGATCACCCCGGCTACGAGCACGAATGCCCCGATCGTCGAGAGCAGGTTGTAGACGTCGAGAGAATCGACGTCGAAGTACTTGTAGACGTCGACGGGCTGCCCCTCGAGGCCGGCCAGGAACATCGGGATCAGGGTGAGGTGGGCGCCGAGGATGATCAGCAGCAGCGAGAGGCGCGCCCGGCCCTCACCCATGGTCCGCCCGGTCATCTTCGGGAACCAGTAGTAGAGGGCGGCGAGCCCGCCCAGCACCGGCCCGCCGACGAAGACGTAGCCGGTCGCGGCGGTGGCGTCGGTGGTGTCGGCGAGCAGCCAGTTGACTGGGATCACGGCATGCATGAGCTCGCCCGCCAACCCGAAGGAGAGAGTCGAGATCGCCCCAAGCGCGAACAGCATCGGGGGGCGCAGCTGGATCACGCCGAAGGCGAGGGTGCCGATCCAGTTGACGAAGAGGACCCCGAGGGGAACCATCAGCAGCAGCGCCGCCACCATCGCCAGATAGAGCCAGCCGACCGGGATCGAGGCGGTGTACATGTTTTGCATCCAGGCGAGCAGGCCGAGGGCGCCGATCGCCGCTATCGAGCCGGAGACGGCGCCGCGAGAGAGCAGCGGCTTGCCCGAGAGGGTGGGGAGGATCTCCGAGACCGCCCCGATCGCGGGCAGCAGGAACAGCAGGTAGCAGCCGGTGAAGAAGATCCAGCTCAGGTGCTGGTAGTAGAGGGGGGCGCCGCCCTCGCCGGCGTCGAAGAAAACCCCGCCGAAGTGCCGGTCGATCTCGAGCATCACGAGCGCCGCGAGGAACACCGAGCCGGCGACGATCAGGACCCAGCTGGAGACGGCGGCCGAGAAGCTGAACGGCGGCAGCCGCCGCCAGGCCATCCCGGGCGCACGGAGCTTGGCGACCGTCACCGCGAGGTTGATCGCCTGGAGGACGAGGCCGAGCACGGTGAGGCCGACGGCGGTGATCCAGACGTCGACCCCGTTGGTGGAGATGAAGACGGTGTCGGAGAGGGGAGGCCAGGGGTTGAACCCCGACTCCGGCGGCGTGTAGACGAAGCTCGTGTAGAGGATCGCGCCGCCGGCGACGTAGAGCCACAGCGCCAGCGAAGCGAGCCGCGGGAAGGCGAGCGCCCGCGCCCCGATCTGCAGCGGGACCACGTAGGTGTAGAGCCCGATCGCCAGCGGGAGCGCGAACAGAACCACGAGGCTGGCGCCGCTCACCGAGAGCAGGCGGTTGAAGGTGATCGGCCCGATCAGGTCGTTCTCTGGAATCGCCAGCTGCAACCGGATCAGCAGGAAGCCGATCAGGCCGACGAAGAGGAAGGAGAGGGCGGCGCCGATGAAGAGCCGGCCGATGTCCTTGTGGTCGGAGCTGGTTGCGAGCTCGAGCCAGCGCGGGCCGGGGGAGGGGAGCCGGTCGGTGACCAGCTCGGGCCGGTGCGGGGAGAGGGCGCGGCCGTTGCTCACGGGGCCTCCTCCTCGGCGGCCGCCTCGGTCCCTGGCGTCGCCTGCGAGACCCGCTCCTGCACGAAAGCCTGGGCCTCCAGGATCCCGGCCGCCTGCTTCTCGAGCCAGGCCTCATACGTGGTCACGCTGACAACCCGCACCCGAGTCCTCATCACCGCGTACGCCGGCCCGGAGAAGGCATAGGACTGCCCGTCATAGACGCCTTCCTCGTCGGCCTTGAACCAGGTCGAGTTTTCCTCCCCCGGGACCGCGTCGAACTTGCCGCCGAGCCCCGGCACCCACCAGCGATGGACGACGTCGGTGGAGTCGAGCTTCACGACCACCGCGGTGTCGATCGGCACCACCAGCTCGTAGTAGGAGAACGTCCCGTCCGGATACTCGTAGCGCCAGATCCACTGCTGGCCGGTTGCCTCGATCGCCAGCGGGGCCGGCGCATCACCCGACGGCAGACTGATCTGGCGCTGGGCAGTGGTGTTGGCCGCTGCCTGTAGACCCTCCGACCCCGATGCCTCGACGTCGCTGGCGTTCTCTGTGGAGACGATCCCGGCGACGAGGAGGGCGGCGGCCAACACTGCGAAGGCGGCCCCCGCGGCCAGCTGCGGCGGGCGCCGGGTCTTCAGCCGTCGTGGCTCGCGCCCCCGGGCGGCACGGAACCGCACCACCACCGCCACCAGGGCGACGTTGATCGCGACGACCAGTATCCCGGCGAGGACCAGCAGCACCCAGTAGAGGGTGTTGAGATCGTCCGCGTTCGGAGAGTGAGCGGTCTCGGGGCCCAAGACGCGCGTGAGTCTATTGAGGAGCCGCCCGCGAGACCCGATAGCCGCGAGGCGAAGGCGGAGCGGCTGGCGGATTTGTCGGGCGGCGAAGCAGCTTCGAGACGGTGACGAAGCGATAGCCGCGAGACCGCAGGTTGCGGATGATGCGCGGCAGGGCGCAGACGGTCTGCCGCCGGTCCCCGCCGCCGTCGTGCAGGAGCACGATCGAGCGGCGACGGACCAATCGCCCCACCCGGGCGACGATCGCGTCGCAGCCTGGGCTTGTCCAGTCGAGCGAGTCGGCGTCCCAGAGCACGGTGCGCATCCCCAGGCCGGCGGCGATCCGCCTCACCTGATCATTGACGGCGCCGTAGGGAGGCCGGAACACCCGCGGGCGCTCGCCGGTGAGTCGCGCGAGCCGCCTGTTGGTCCTGGCCAGCTGCCCCCGCACCTCCTGCGCCGGGAGAGTGGTGAGGTCGTCGTGGAACCACGAGTGGTTGGCGATCTCGTGGCCCTGGTTGGCGACTCGCCGCACGACCTTTCCCCACCCCGAGATCCGGCTCCCCACCCAGAAGAAGGTGGCGCGGACGTGCTTCCTCTGCAGGATCCGATCGATCTTGGGGGTGTAGCTGCTGGGGCCGCCGTCGAAGGTGAGCGCGACCACCTTCTGGCGGGCGCTCGGGGTCGCCGGGCCCGCCGGCCCGATCAGTAGGGAGAGTCCGAGGACGAGCAGCAGGTAGCGCCAGCGCCTCATCTGGCCATAGCCTATACTGAATCCGGTATGGCGGCCGACGGGGTCGGAGAAGTGCTGCGAGCGGAGCGGTTGCGCCGCGGCGTGAGCCAGACCGCGCTTGGCAGGCGGACGGGCGTGCCGCAGCCGGCGATCAGCCGGATCGAGGCGGGTCGCGAGATTCCCTCGCTGGAGCGCTGGTCCAGGTTGCTCGCGGGCCTCGGGCTGCGGCCGGATATTGAACTGGTCCCCCTCGCGGAGTCGCCGAGCGAGCCGCAGCACACCGCCGCGGCACGCTCGCTCAGCCCCGGCGAACGGCTGGAGCAGGCCGCGGGTTGGATGAGGCTGCGGGACGAGGTGCGTGGCAAGGCGGCCTAGGGGGCGCGGCGATCGCCGCGCGCTCGATCCGGCGGCGGCGATCGAAGCCCTGGCCGAGCACGAGGTCGATTACCTGATCATCGGTGGGCTGGCGGTGATCGCGCACGGCTCGCAGCGGCTCACCCGCGACCTCGACATCGTCATCGATCCCAGGGTCGCCAACTGCCGGCGGCTGATCGCGGCCCTTGTGGAGCTGGGCGCCGAGCTGAAGCTGAAGACAGCCGGCCGCTGGCGCAAGCTGTCGCCGAAGGCGGATCCGAACTGGATCAGGTCCGAGAACCGGTTCTTCGACACGAGGGTGGGCGGCATCGACATCTGGAACCGGATGGAAGGCGTTCCCAGCTGGAAGCAGGCCCGGCCCCGGGCTATCGAGATAGACGCCTTCGGCCGCAAGCTCCTGGTGCTCGACAAGGACACGCTGATCCGGAGCAAGCTCGCCGCCGGACGCGATCAGGACCTGTCGGACGTCGCGGAGCTGGCCGAGTCCGAATAGGGTCCGGCCGTGACTACCATCCGCAAGGCTGCCTTCGAGCTCTTCCGGGAGCGGGGGATGACCACGATCTTCGGCAATCCCGGCTCCACCGAGCTGCCGATGCTCGCCGAGTTCCCCGACGACTTCACCTACATCCTCGGCTTGCAGGAGGCGGCGGTGGTGGGAATGGCCGACGGCTATGCCCAAGCGTCCGGGCGCACCGCCCACGTCAACCTGCACACCGCCCCGGGCGTGGGCAACGCGATGGGGGCGATCTTCAACGCCCAGGCCAACCACTCGCCGCTGCTGGTCACCGCGGGTCAGCAGGTTCGCGCCCAGATGACCATGCAGGCGAACCTCACCAACCGCGACGCCACCCGGGTCGTTCATCCCTTCGTCAAGTGGAGCTTCGAGCCACCGCGGGCCCAGGACGTGCCGCTGGCCCTCGCCCGCGGCATCCAGCTCGCCTCCCTGCCGCCCAAGGGCCCGGCCTTCGTCTCGCTGCCGATGGACGACTGGACCGCGGAGGCGGACGAGCCCCAGGCGAAACAGGCGATCGCGCGCTCGGTCAGCGCTCGTGCCGGCGCTGATCCAGCTCAGGTGAAGAGCCTCGCCAAGCGCCTGGAGGAGGCCGAGAGCCCCGTGCTGGTGGCGGGGCCCGAGATCGACGCCAGCGGCGCCTGGGACGGCGTCGTCGCCCTCGCCGAGCGCCAGAAACTGCCTGTCTTCGCCTCGCCGGCGCCCGGTGGAGGCCGCCTTGGCTTCCCCGAGAGCCACCCGTTCTTCCAGGGGGTGCTGCCGCCGGCGATCGGCCCGGTCGCCGAGACGCTCAAGGGCCGCGACCTGGTCCTGGTGATCGGCTCCTCGGTCTTCCCCTACTACCCCTACATTCCCGGGCCGCTGCTCCCAGAGGGCGCCTCGTTGGTGGCGATCACCAGCGATCCCGACGAGGCGGCGCGGGCGCCGATGGGCGACGCGATCGTCGCCGACGTCGCCCTCACGGTGCGGGCTCTGCTCGAGGAGGTGGGGGAGGCGAACCGTGCCGAGCCAACCCCGCTTCCCGATCCGACCGCCGGAGAGAAGTCCGACCCGCTGACGCCGACGATGGTCCACCACACGCTGGGGGAGGTCTTTCCCGACGACGGCATCGTCGTCCTCGAGTCGCCGTCCAGCACCCTGGCCCTGCGAAACCAGCTGCGGCTCTCGGCGCCGGGCAGCTACTTCTTCGGCGCCGGCGGCGGGCTCGGCTTCGGGTTGGCGGCATCGATCGGGGTGCAGCTCGCCAAGCCCGACCGCCCGGTGGTCTGCGTACTCGGCGAGGGCTCGGCCCAGTACGCGATCAGCGGGCTCTGGTCGGCGGTCGCCTACCAGGTTCCGGTCACCTTCCTCGTCCTCCAGAACAAGGAGTACGCGATCCTCAAGTGGTTCGCGGAGATCGAGGAGGTGAAGGGAGCACCGGGGCTCGACCTCCCCGCCGTCAACACCGCGGAGGTTGCGGACGGCTACGGCGTCTCGTCTGCGCGGGTGGGCGAGCGCGAGGAGCTGCGGGAGGCGCTGAAGTCGGCGATCGGATCGAAGAAGCCCGAGCTGATCGAGGTCCCGGTGACGCCCGGGATGGCGCTCTTCTAGGGAGTTAGGCTGGCCCGGTGGAGCTGCTCGCGCCGGATCCGCGGGGGCCTGCGTGCTCGCGTCAAGCCCGGGACGATTCTCGGCCACGCAAACGCGGTCCTCGCTCCGTACGGCCGGAAGCTCGGCCCGGACCCGGCGAGCACCGACATCGCCTGCGTCGGCGGAGTGGTCGCCAACAACTCCGGCGGGATGCGCTGCGGCGTGGTCGCCGACTCCTACAGCACGGTCAGCTCGCTGACCTTCGTGCTCCCCTCGGGAACGGTGATCGACACCGCCTCGCCGGGGGCCGCCGAGCGCTTCGACGCGGCCGAGCCCGAGCTGGCTCGGGGGCTGGCCGAGATCCGCGACCAGATCCGCTCGGACGGGGAGCTCTCGGAGCGGATTCGGAGGAAGTTCGGGATCAAGAACACCACCGGCTACCGGCTGTGCGCCTTTCTCGACGCCGACGAGCCGGTGGAGATCCTCCGGCGGCTGCTGATCGGCTCGGAGGGGACGCTGGCGTTCATCGCCGAGGCGGTGTTCGAGACCGTCCCGCAGCCGCCGCGGACGACGGTGTCGTGGCTTCACTTCCCGAGCGTCGACGCCGCGATCGAGCCCGTGCGCGACTTCGTCGCCGCGGGCGCCCGGGCGGTCGAGCTGATGGTCGCCCCGGCGCTGATGATCGCGAGCCACAAAATCCGCGGCACCCCCGAGT
>JBOGZE010000346.1:0-11165 GCA_050697055.1 Solirubrobacterales bacterium | reverse complement strand
CCTCACGGACGACCGCCAGCGCGCTCGCGACCGGGCCGATCTGGGTAGCGGGGAGGCCGAGATCGAGCTCACCGCGCAGCTTGACGAGGTCCGAACCCGCGAGAGAGGGGGCGAAGGGGCCGACGAGCAGAAGCTGATCGCCTTCGCGGGGACCGATCCCGGCCGCCAGGGCAGGGTCCGGCAGCTCTCCGACCATGCCGACGATCGGGGTGGGGTAGATCGGTCCCTCCTCGGTCTCGTTGTAGAGCGAGACGTTGCCGCCGACCACCGGGATCCCGAGCTCGCGACAGGCGTCGGCGAGGCCGGTGACGGCGCGGTCGAGCTGCCAGGCTACGGTCGGCTTCTCGGGGTTGCCGAAGTTGAGGCAGTTGGTGAGCCCGAGGGGCTCCGCGCCGACGCAGGCGAGGTTCTGGGCGCATTCGAGCACCGCCTCGACCGTGCCCGTGTAGGGATCGCAGGCAACCCGTCGCCCGTTGCCGTCGATTGAGACCGCGATCGCTCCCCCCGCCTCCGGCACCATCAACACCGCCGCGTCGGCGGCCTCCGGCCGCTTCGCGGTCCGCGATCCGACCACCGAGTCGTACTGCTCGAAGGCCCAGCGCGCCGAGGCCACGTTCGGGGAGCCGAGCAACGCCATCAGGATCGCCGAGGGGTCGGCGGGATCGGCGGAACGGCCCGCGCTCAATGCCACCCGCTCGCCGAGGGTGGAGCGATTTCCATAGCCCCATTCCCGGGGCTCGGCCGGCTCGAGGTCATAGAGCGGACACTCGTCAACCAACGCGGCCACGGGGACATCCGCGACCTCGCTGGTCCCGTCCACGACCCGGAGGTGCCCGCCCTCGCTGACCTCGCCGATCGCCGCCACCCCCGTCTGCCAGCGCTCGCAGGCCGCCACCACCTGCTCGAGCTTCGCCGGCTCGACAACCGCCAGCATCCGCTCCTGAGACTCGGAGATCATCACCTCGAACGGCTCCAGATCCGCCTCGCGCAGCGGCACCCGGCCGACGTCGATCTCGATCCCGACCCCACCCTTGGATGCCATCTCGCCGGCGGACGAGGTGAGGCCGGCGGCGCCGAGGTCCTGAAGCGAGACCAGTAGGTCGCGCTGGAGCAGCTCCAGGCAGCACTCGAGCAGCTTCGACTCCTCGAACGGGTCGCCGATCTGAACGCTGGGCCGCTTCGCGTCGTCGCCCGCCTCGAGCTCGGCCGAAGCGAGCACCGAGGCCCCACCGATCCCGTCCCGGCCGGTGGAGACGCCGATCAGGACGACGAGGTTGCCGGGCCCCACGGCCGCGGAGCGCACCATCTCCTCGGTCCTGGCGAGCCCCACGCACATCGCGTTGATCAGGCAGTTGTGCTCATAGGGTGGCTCGAAGCCCAGCTCGCCGCCGACCGTCGGCACCCCGATCGAGTTGCCGTAGTGGCCGATCCCGGCGACCGCGCCCTCGAACAGGTAACGGGAGCGCTCCGAGTCGAGCTCGCCGAACCGGAGCGAGTCGAGCACGGCGATCGGGCGGGCGCCGATCGCGAATACGTCGCGGAGGATTCCCCCGACCCCGGTGGCTGCGCCCTGGAACGGCTCGACCGCGCTCGGATGGTTATGCGACTCGACCTTGAAGGCAATCGCGTAGCCGTCTCCGATCTCGACCGCTCCCGCGTTCTCGCCCGGTCCCATCAGTACGCGCTCGCCCTCGGTGGGGAGGCGGCGAAGGAGCTTGCGCGAGTGCTTGTAGGCGCAGTGCTCCGACCACAGCAGCGAGAACATCGCCAGCTCAGTGTCGTTCGGCTCCCGGCCGAGCAGCTCGCCGATCCGGCCGTATTCCGCGTCGGTGAGGCCGAGCTGCCGGTGTCGCGATTCGGCGACGGCGCTCACGCGTGTGCGGGCTGGGCGGCGATCGACTTGAACAAGGCGAGGCCGTCATCGGACCCTGTGAGCGGATCGACGGCGTGCTCTGGATGAGGCATCAGCCCAAGCACGTTGCCGGCCTCGTTCGTGACCCCCGCGATCTCCCGCAGCGATCCGTTCGGGTTTTGGCCCGGGGCGTAGCGAAAGGCGACCTGGCCGCGGGCCTCGATCGCGTCGAGGTCTTCCTCCGGGGCGAAGTAGCGGCCGGTCATGTGCTTTACCGGGACCGAGAGGCGCGTGCCCGGCTCCAGCTCGCGGCTGAACGGCGACTCGGACTCCTCCGCGATCACCTCGACCTGCCGGCAGACGAAGCGCAGCCCCTCGTTTGGCAGGAGGGCGCCCGGCAGCAGCCCCGCCTCGCAGAGGACCTGAAAGCCGTTGCAGATGCCGAGCACTGGCCCACCGCCGGCGGCGAACGCGGCGACCGACTCCATCGCCGGCGAGAAGCGCGCGATCGCCCCGGCGCGCAGGTAGTCGCCGTAGGAGAAGCCACCGGGGACGACGATCCCGTCGAGGCCGTCGAGGTCGGTCTCCTCGTGCCAGACGAGCCGCGCCCCGCCGACCCGCTCGCAGGCGGCGAGGGCGTCGCGCTCGTCGCAGGAGCCGGGGAACTGTAGGACGCCGATCACTTGCTGTTGGTGACGATCTCGAAGTCCTCGATCAGCGGGTTGGCGAGGAGCTTCTCGCAGAGGGCGGGGAGGGAGTCCGGGTCGTCGGTCTCGAGCTCGACCAGCCGCCCAACCCGGACCTCGTGCACGCCCTCGAAGCCGAGCGCCGGCAGCGCCCGCTCGACCGCCTTTCCCTGGGGGTCGAGGATGCCTTCCTTCGGCCTGATCAGGACCTTGGCCTTCACGAGGTGAGCGTAGCGTCAGTCGAGGCGGTGGCCCGTGATCCGCTCGTGGGCCTCGATGTACTTGGCGCGCGTGCTCTCCACGACCTCGGGGGGCAGCTCCGGCGGCGGCGGCGTGTGATCCCAGCCCGCCTGATCGAGCCAGTCGCGGACGTACTGCTTGTCGAATGAATTCTGGGCGCGGCCGGGCGAGTATTCATCGGCGGGCCAGAAGCGCGACGAGTCCGGTGTCAGCACCTCGTCGCCGAGCACGATCTCGGCCCCTGGCGAGGAGCCGAACTCGAATTTCGTGTCCGCGAGGATGATTCCGCGCTCTGCCGCATGCTCCGCGGCCCGCCGGTAGACCTCGATCGAGACCCGGCGCAGCTCCTCCATCAGGGGACGGTCGCCGATGATCTCGGCGGCGCGGTCGAAGTCGATGTTCTCGTCGTGCTCGCCGAGCTCGGCCTTGGTCGCCGGGGTGAAGATCGGCTCGGGGAACTTCTCGGACTCCCGCATCCCTGCCGGCAGCTCGATCCCACAGATCGCTCCGGATTCCCGGTACTCGCGCCAGCCGGACCCCGAGAGATACCCGCGGACCACGCATTCGACCGGGTACATCTCGAGCTTCCGGACCCGCATGCCGCGGCCCTCGGCCTCCGGCGGCACCTCCTCGGAGATGAAGTGGTTGGGACAGATGCCCTCGGTGTGCTCGAACCAGAAGATCGACATCTGGGTCAGCACCCGGCCCTTGTCGGGAATCGGGTTGGGCATGATCACGTCGTAGGCCGAGATCCGATCCGAGGCCACCATCAGCAGGTCGCCGTCGAGCTCGTAGATCTCACGGACCTTGCCCGAGGAGTGCAGCTTGAGATCGGCGAGGGCGCTGGTCATAGCGCCCGCCGATGCTAACAACGGCTCCCGGCGCCGCCTATGAAGCAGGCGGTTGGGCTCGCGGGTGCTCGCGCGTCCAGCGCACGATCCGGCTTGAGTCCGAGATCACCGTTCCGTCGTCGAGCACCAGCACCGGCACCTCGTTGGTGCCGCTCAGCGCCTTGATCTCGGCGCGGTCCTTGTTGCGGCTGGGCCGGGTCCATAGGGCGAAGCGGTAGCCCTTCACCGGGCGCAGCTCGTACTCGTAGCCGGCCTGGTCCAGCGCCTTCGCCGCTCTCCCACACGGATGGCCGAGGGAGGCCATCGATTTCTTCTGGCCGCAGGTGTAGAGGATCATTGCCCGGAGCCTATCCGTCGAGCCGATCCAGGCGGGCGATCACCTCGGGCACGTGTTCCAGGTAGGCGTCGTAGTCGAAGACCGCGTCGAGGTCGAGCTCGGGAGCGGCGCCACCGATCAGCTCGCGGAAGTTGCTTCCCTCGTCCCAGGCTCGCTGGGCGCTCTCCTGGACCAGCCCGTAGGCCTCGTCGCGGCTCCTTCCCCCCTCGACCAGAGCCGTCAGCGCCCGCTGGCTGAACAACGCCCCGTGAGTCAACTCAAGGTTCTCGCGCATCCTCTCGGTGTGCACCGTCATCCCCTCCACCAGGCGCAGGCCGAGGTGCTGCATGTAGTCGAGGCCGATGGTCGCGTCAGGGAGGATGATTCGCTCCGCGCCCGAGTGCGAGATGTCGCGCTCGTGCCAGAGGGCGACGTTCTCCATGCCCGCTTGCGCGTAGCCGCGCAGGACCCGCGCCAACCCGCAGATTCGCTCCGCCAGGATCGGGTTGCGCTTATGCGGCATCGCGGATGAGCCCTTCTGGCCGGCGCCGAATGGCTCCTCCACCTCGCGTAGCTCGGTTCGTTGCAGGTTGCGGATCTCGGTGGCGAACCGCTCCAGCCCGGCGCCGGCGATCGCAATCCGCGCGAGCAGCACCGCGTGGCGATCGCGTGGCACGACCTGGGTCGAGACGTCCTCGCTGGCGAGGCCGAGAGAGTCCATCACGCTCGCCTCGACCGAGGGTGGCACCGAGGCATAGCTGCCGACCGCGCCGGAGAGTTTCCCGACCGCGAGCTGCTCGAAGGCGTCCTCGAGCCTCCGCAGGTTGCGGTCGGCCTCGAAGGCGAAGCTCGCCAGTCGGAGCCCGAAGGTGGTGGGCTCGGCGTGGACGCCGTGGGTCCGGCCGACGCAGAGGGTGCGGGCGTGCTCGCGGGCGCGCTCGACCAGCGCATCGCGGTAGGCGCGGGCGCCCTCGAGGACGACGGCACCGGCCTCGGAGAGCTGCACAGCGAGGGCCGTATCGAGCACGTCGGAGGAGGTGAGGCCGTAGTGCAGCCAGCGCCCGGCCTCGCCGATCGACTCCGCGACCACATCGACGAAGGCGGCGACGTCGTGGCCGGTGGTCCGCTCGCGCTCCTGGACGGCTTCCACTGTGAAGGAAGCCTTCTCGCGGCACTCCCTGGCGTCCTCGCCCGGGACCACGCCCTCGGCCGCCCAGGCATCGGTCGCGGCAAGCTCCACCTGCAGCCACGCCTCCATGCGGCGCCGGTCGGTCCAGACCGCGCCGATCTCCTCGCGCGTGTAGCGGGGAATCACGTACTGATTCTGACGGGGAGCCGGAGCGAAACGGGTCGCGCCTCGCCTTCGGCTGCGGCGCGCCCTCGCATCTAGGCGTTGATGATGCGCACGGCCAGCAATCCTGCGTTATTCGCCCCGTCCACCGCCACGCAGCCGACCGGGACGCCGGGAGGCATTTGCACGGCGGAGAGCAGCGCGTCGAGCCCGCCGAGGTTCTTTCCCGAGATCGGCACCCCGATCACCGGCAGGTCGGTGTGGGCAGCCGCGAATCCGGGCAGCGCGGCCGACATCCCGGCGCCGGCGATGATCACCCTCAGCCCGCGCATCCGGGCGTTGGTGCAGTAGTCGCGCGTCGCGTCGGGGTCGCGGTGGGCGCTCAGCACCCGCACCTCGTAGGCGATCCCGTGATCGTGGAGGACCTCGCCGGCCGGCTGCATCCTGGGCTTGTCGTTCTTCGAGCCCATGATGATCCCCACCAGCGGCGCGTCGACTTCGATCTCGGCGAACGCCTCCTCGACCTGGGGCATCGTCGCCGGCGCGGCCTCGCCGTCAGCCATCAGCTCCTCCGATCCGTTGTCATCTCTTCGTCTTTCCGGAAGCGCTCACGCCGCGGCTCGAGCTACAGCGCGCGATGCAATGTCGGTCCGCATCTGCCTGCCCTCGAAGCTGATCTGCTCTGCGGCATCGTAGGCGCGCCGTCGGGCGTCAGCGGCGCTCGGTCCCAGGCCGGTGACATTGAGCACGCGGCCCCCGGCGGTGATCACCTCGCCGTTGCTGAGTGCGGTGCCGGCGTGGGTGACCTCGACCCCCTCGATCGCAGCGGCCTGCTCCAGCCCGGTGATCACGTCCCCCTTCGACGACGAGGTGGGATAGCCGGCTGAGGCGAGGACCACGGTCACCGCCCAACCCCCGTCGAACTCGGCCCGGACGCCGGTGAGCCCACCGTCCTCCCGTGACGCGAGGCAGAGGTCGAGCAGATCGGAGCGCAGCCGCGGCAGCACCGCCTGGGTCTCGGGATCGCCGAAGCGGCAGTTGAACTCGAGCACCCGGGGACCATCGGCGGTGATCATCAACCCCGCATAGAGCACCCCGCGGTAGGGGGTGCCGCGGTTGGCCATCGCCTCGACGATCGGGCGATGGACGACATCGGCTAGCCGCTCGATCTCGGCGTCGCCGAAGCCCGGCACCGGCGAGTAGCTGCCCATGCCGCCCGTGTTGGGGCCCTTGTCGCCGTCGCCGATCCGTTTGTAGTCCTGCGCCGGCGCCAGCGGCACGACGTTGTCGCCGTCGCAGAGCGCCAGCAGCGAGAGCTCCTCGCCCTCGAGGAACTCCTCCAGGATCACCTTGGTCTCACCGAAGCGGCGCTCGGTGAAGTAGACCTCGGCGGCCTCGCGGGCATCCGCCTCCGAGGCGCAGATGATCACGCCCTTGCCCGCCGCGAGCCCATCGGCCTTGAGCACCGCGGGGTAGGAGGCACAGGGGATCTGCCCCACTGCCTCCTCGAGGCTGCGGAGCACCGTGTGAGAGGCGGTTGGGACCCCGCCCTCCTCCATCAGCTCCTTGGCGAACAGCTTTGAGCCCTCGATCTCGGCGGCTTCGGCGCTCGGCCCGAAGGCGGGGATGCCCTCGTCCTCGAGCGCGTCGACGAGCCCGGCGACAAGCGGCGCCTCGGGGCCGACGATGACAAGTCCCACGCCCTCGTCGCGAGCCGCCGCGACCAGAGCGGAAATCTGATCGGCGCCGGCGTCGAGGCAGCACGCGTCGGCGGCGATCCCGGCGTTGCCCGGCGCGCACAGCACCTCCGGGGCGTGCGCCGAGCGCGCGAGCGCGCGAACGATCGCGTGCTCGCGCCCCCCGCCGCCGATGACCAGGACCCTCAAAGAGCCTTCGCCAGTTCCTCAGAGGGGATCGCGGCCAGCGTCTGGCTGCTCATGGTGCCACGCGAACCGAGCTCGACCGACACCTTGGCCATCGTCTGGCTATCGGGGGCCTCGACGACAGTGATGAAGTCGTACTGGCCGAGCGTCGCCCACTGCTCCTTGACCTTGACGCCGAGCTGCTCGACCTCCTTGTTTACCTCTTGAACGCGCGAGGGGTTGTCCTTCAGCGTCTTAACCCCCTCGGCGGTCAGATTGGTGAGCATGATGTAGTCAGGCATTGGTATGTCCTCTCCTCGTGTGCAGTTGACCTCTGATCCCTCTTTCTCTCATTTTCCGCGCCCGCGTGCAATCAGGCCCCGGCGTCCGCGAGAGCGGAGATGATTAGGGCATGGAAGGCCACCCGATATTCGCTCGCTTCTACGACCGGATAACCGCTCGCGCCGAGCGGGCCGGCCTCGCCGAGATGCGCCGCGAGTTGCTCGCCCAGGCATCAGGCCGCACCCTGGAGCTGGGCGCCGGAACCGGCCACAACCTGCCCTACTACACCGATCGGGTCAGCGAATTGGTCCTGAGCGAGCCGGACCCGCACATGTCCCGGCGCATGCGCGAACGGCTCCAGAGCGAGCCGCCGGCACCGGCACGGGTGGAGGTGATCGAGGCGCCGGCGGAGGACCTGCCCTTCGACGACGGCAGCTTCGACACGGTGGTCGCCACCCTGGTCTTCTGCATGATCGAGGACCCGCACCGGGCCCTGGCGGAGGCGCGTCGCCTGTTGGTCGAGGGCGGGGCACTTCTCTTCCTCGAGCACGTGCGCAGCGAGAACCGGCGGCTCGCCTGGTGGCAGGACGCTCTCGAGCGTCCCTGGGGGTTCTTCGCAGGCGGCTGTCACCCCAATCGTCCCACCGAGCACACCCTGGCCGAGGCGGGGCTCTGGATCGAGCGTCTCGATCGCGACCGCACCCCCGCCGCGCCCCGCATCGTCAGTCCCCTGATTCGGGGTCTCGCCCGCCGGCCCGACTGAGAGGACTATCTCTACTCGTCCTCGTCGATCAGGTCGGCGGCGGTGCCCTCCTGCCAGGAGCGGATCGTCTCCCGGTCGGCCCAGGTTGGCCCCTGCTTCGCGACCTCCTCCGTGTAGATGGCCATCGCGCGCTTGGAGGGGTCGGTTCCGGCGGCCGCCATGAACCATTTGCGCTCGAGCGCCAGGCCGCGCGCCAGCCGCGCGCTGGCGCCCTCGTAGACGGCCCGCTTCAGGGCCCGGATCGACTGGGGCGAGCGCCTCGCCAGGCGCCGCGCGGTCTCGGTCGCCTCCTCCCTCAGCCGCTCGGATGGCACCAGCCTGTGAATGAGGCCAGCCTCGGCCGCCTCTCGAGGTGAGAGGGTCCGGCCCTCGAGCATCATCTCCAGCGCCCGGCCTGACCCCAGCACCCGGGGGAGCCTCTGCGTCCCTCCGGCCCCGGGGTTGAAGCCGATCGTCATCTCGGGGAGGCCGATGGAGATCTCGGTGTCGGCCATGTAGCGGACGTCGCAGGCGAGGGCCAGCTCGCATCCCCCGCCGGTGGCCGGCCCGTTGATCGCGGCGATGAAGGTCTTGTCCATGCGGTTCATCCGCAGAAAGACGTCGTGTAGGCGATAGAGCTCGAAGAGCCCCCGGAGCGGCGAGCGCTCGGCCAGCGCGCGGAGGCCGGGGGTGCGGCGAATCGGGGCCGCGAGCCGCAGCATCACCCCGGTCAGCCAGGGCGGGGCGGCCACTCCGACCCGCTCGATGCTGGCCAGGATCTCGCCGACGTCGTAGTGGGTGATGAACAGATTCAGGGGCTTGCCGGTGAACACGACTGAGCCGACGCGGCGGTCACGGCGCAGCGAGCGGGTCAGCCGATCGAGCTCGCGAACCATCCCCGCGGTCATGAAGTTGTGCGGCGGGTGGTCGATGAGCACGGTGAGCACCCGTCCGTCGCGCTCGGTGGCAAGCGTCTCCGCCATCGGCGGAGCCTATTCGCCCCGCTTACGAGTCGAAGGTCCTCGGCGGAAACTCTGATGTTCACCCTCGCTATTCGTCCGCCCAGGCGGGCGCCTTTAGCCATCGGCGTCCCGATCACGGGGTACTTACGCAGGTCGCGCCTGTACCAGACGGCGCGCTACCTGCACGGACGAACCGCGCGGGGGCTCAGACGTCGCGCGCCTAAGCGGCCGTCTTCTCGCGCGGCTTCGGCCTCGCCTTGGCAGCCGCCGCCTTGGCGAAGCTGAGCTCACCCTTGGCGGCGTCCACCTTGACCGTGTCGCCCTCCGAGAACTCGCCCTCGAGCAACCGAAGGGCCAACTTGTCGATCAACTGCTTCTGGATCACCCGCTTCAGCGGGCGGGCACCGTAGGTCGGGTCGAAGCCGAGGTTGCCGAGCAGCTCAAGGGCCTTGTCGCTGAGCTCGATCTCCAGCCCCTTCTCCCGGACCCGCGCCGCGAGCTGGGTGACCTGGAGGTCGACGATCTTCGCCAGCTCCTCCTTCGAGAGGCGATGGAAGATCACCACGTCGTCGACCCGGTTGAGGAACTCGGGCGGAAAGGTCTGGGTGAGCGTCTCCTGGACCTGCTCCCGCGCCCTCTCTTCCACCTCTTCGGCGGCGATGAACTGGGAGCCGACGTTCGAGGTCATGATCAGGACCGCGTTCTTGAAGTCGACGGTGCGGCCCTGGCCGTCGGTGAGTCGGCCGTCGTCCATGATCTGCAAGAGGATGTTGAAGACGTCGGGGTGGGCCTTCTCGATCTCGTCGAGCAGGATCACCGAATAGGGGCGCCGGCGGATCGCCTCGGTCAGCTGGCCGCCCTCCTCGTAGCCGACGTATCCGGGGGGCGCTCCGATCAGCCGGGCGACGGCGTGCTTCTCCATGTACTCCGACATGTCGATCCGGACCATCGCCTGCTCGGAGTCGAACATGAACTCCGCCAGAGCCCGGGCGAGCTCGGTCTTGCCGACGCCGGTGGGGCCGAAGAAGAGGAAGCTGCCGATCGGGCGATCGGGGTCGGAGAGCCCGGCGCGCGAGCGCCGCAACGCCCCCGAGACCGCCTCGACCGCCTCGTCCTGGCCGATCACCCGCTCGTGCAGGCGCTGCTCCATCTGGATCAGCTTCTCGACTTCGCCCTCCATCAGCCGCGAGACCGGGATCCCGGTCCACTTCGAGACGACCGCGGCGACGTCCTCCTCGGTGACTTCCTCGGTCAGCATCGAGCCACCCTCGTGGTGGAGCTCGGCCAGCTTCGCCTCCTGCTCTCCCACAGTCTTCTCGAGTTGCGGTATCCGCCCGTAGCGGAGCTCGGCGGCCCGCTCGAGATCGGCGTCGCGCTCGGCGCGTTCTGCCTCGCGGGTCGCCTCCTCGAGCTCTGCCTTCGCGGTCTTGATCTCCTCGATCGCGCCCTTCTCATTCTGCCAGCGCGCCCTCATCTCGCTCGACCGCTCCCGAAGCTCCGCCAGCTCCGCCTCGATCGCCTCGCGCCGCTGCTTCGAGGTCTCGTCCTTCTCCTTCTTCAGGGCCTCGCGCTCGATCTCGAGCTGCTGGATCCGCCGCTCCACCTCATCGATCTCGGTCGGCATCGAGTCGATCTCGATCTTCAGCCTCGAGGCCGCCTCGTCGATCAGGTCGATCGCCTTGTCGGGGAGGAAGCGGTCGGCGATGTATCGCGCCGAGAGGGTCGAGGCGGCGACGATCGCCGCGTCCGTGATCCGGACGCCGTGATGGACCTCGTAGCGCTCCTTCAACCCGCGCAGGATCGCGATCGTGTCGCCCACGTCGGGCTCGTCGACCATCACCGGCTGAAAGCGGCGCTCCAGGGCGGCGTCCTTCTCGATCTGCTTGCGGTACTCGTCGAGGGTGGTGGCGCCGACCGCCCGCAGCTCGCCCCGCGCCAGCATCGGCTTCAGGAGGTTGGAGGCATCGACCGCGCCCTCGGCGGCGCCGGCCCCGACGATCGTGTGAAGCTCGTCCATGAAGAGGACGATCTGGCCCTCGGCTGCCTGGATCTCCTTCAGCACCGCCTTCAGGCGCTCCTCG
>JBOGZE010000345.1:0-2241 GCA_050697055.1 Solirubrobacterales bacterium | reverse complement strand
GCCGGCAATTCCGCGCCGCCGCCCCGCACTGCTCAGAACGATGTCGAGAAGCGACGTGAGGCCGTGCGGCTCGACTCTCACGCAGGAATCACGCGGACCTCACGCTGATGACACGCATCCGCGGGAGAGTCCAAGTCGTTAGGAGATCTACAGGTGAGGTTGACCGGTGTTTGCGAGAGGTAGGTTCATCCCGGCTAAGCGAGTTGCGCGCCGCTCAGCGGTGAGCGCGCTCGCCCTGGGCGTCTTGATGGCCTCGGTGCTCGCGAGCAGCGCGGCCGGCGCCCCGGGAGACGCCACCGCCACCGCGGTTGCCGACATTTACCCCGGCGCCACCGGCTCCGGCCCCAGCTTCATCACCAACGGCAATGGCACCCTCTTCTTCGCCCCAACGACGGCGCCAACGGCGTCGAGCTGTGGAAGAGCGACGGCACCTCTGCGGGGACGACCCTCGTCGAGGACGCCGTCCCCGGCGGCGGGATCAGGCCCGGCGTCGGCGGGTCCTTCCCTGACAATCTGACCAACGTCAACGGCACCCTCTTCTTCGCCGCCGACGACGGCACCAACGGCGTCGAGCTGTGGAGGAGCGACGGAACCCCCGCCGGGACGACGATCGTCGAGGACGCCTTCCCCGGCGGCGGCATCAACGTGGGCGCCGCCAGTTCCCATCCCAGCTTCCTCACCGACGTCAACGGCGCCCTCTTTTTCGCCGCCAACGGTGCCGGCGCCGGCGCCGAGCTGTGGAAAGCAACGATCGAGGCCGCCCCGCCGCCGACCCCAACTCCAACCCCGACCCCGACCCCGGCCCCGGCCCCGGGACCCTCCTTGTCGCCGCCCGCGAGCACGACCGAGTCCACGGGGCAGCGGGCTGGGGCGTTGAAGAAATGCAAGAAGAAGAAGTCCGCCCCGGCGCGCAAGAAGTGCAGGAAGCAGGCACTGAAGCTCCCAGTCGATCGGCCGGGATACAAGCCGAGCCCACGACCTCCAGCCGAGACCTTGCTCGGATTTCGGGGAGAGTGTGTTCGGCTTGGCAGCCCGACGCGCTACGCGACCAGCGCCTCGAGGTAGGCCTCGACCGCCTGTGGGTCGCTGGCGTCGTCACGCAAGCCGACGTAGCGGTCCGGACGCACCCCCAGCACCGTCACGCCGACGACTCCGAGCTGGGCGGCTACCGATTCATCGATCCTCCCAACCTACGGGCTGGACCCGCTAGGGCCGGCCCGCGGCGGTGCCGACGGCGACGCGCTCGACGTCCAGTCGCGGCAGGATCCGCTCGAGCCACTCCGGGATCCACCAGTTGCGGGCGCCGAGCAGCTGCATCACCGCGGGAACGAGGACCATCCGGACCACGGTGGCGTCGAGGAAGATCGCCGCGGCGAGCCCGATCCCGAACAGCTTCAGGAAGACGTCCGGCGCCGTCACGAAGGCGAGGAAGACGACCACCATGATCGCCGCGGCCGCCGTGATCACGCGCGCGGTCTTCGCGAGGCCGTCGGCGACCGCCCGCCGCGTGTCCCCGTCCTTCAGGTATTCCTCGCGGATCCGCGAGATCAGGAAGACCTCGTAGTCCATCGAGAGGCCGAAGAGGATCGCGAACATCATCACCGGCAGGAACGGCGCAATCGGCACCTCGTGATCGATTCCGATCAGTGAGCTGAGCCCGCCGCCCTTCGACGCAAGGGTCATCACCCCGAAGGCGGCGCCGACCGAGAGCAGGTTCATCACACCTGCCTTCAGCGAGATGAACGGCGAGTGGAAGGCGACCAGCAGGAGCAGGAAGGAGAGGCCGACGATGGCGGCGATAAACAGCGGCATCTTGTCCTTGATGAACTCGCTCTGGTCCTCGAGCGCGGCGGTCACCCCTCCGATCTCGGCGTTGATCCCGGCGGCACCAAGCTCCTCGGGAACGACGTCGTTGCGCAGGTGCGTGACTAGGTCCGTCACTTCCTCGTCCTGAGGGGAGCCGGTCGGGATCACGGTGACGATCGCCGCGTCGCCCGCATTGTTGATCACGGGGTCCGGGACGAATTCGACCCCCGGCTCGCTACGGAGCCGCTGTGCGAAAGAGTCAATGGTCGTCTGTGCGGCCGGGTCGTCGGTGGGAAGCTCGGCGGCGATCACCAGCGGCCCGTTCGTACCGGGGCCGAACCCCTCCGTGTTCAGGTCGTATGCCTGGCGAGTCATCGTGCTCGGCCGGTCGTTGCCGGCGTCGGGGAAGCCAAGGCGCATACCCAGCGCGGGGGC
>JBOGZE010000344.1:0-1948 GCA_050697055.1 Solirubrobacterales bacterium | reverse complement strand
CCCTGGGACCGCCTGGCGCCGCTGCTCAGCCGCCGCCAGGCGCCGCTGCTGCTCGAGGTGCACCCGCCTCACCGGCCCTCCCCGGCGCACCTGTTCGAGGCGGCGGTCAGGGTGCTCGCCCCACCTGCGGTGCCGGCTCCGGCTTAGCCTCGCCGGCGGGCCCTGCTAGTTGCGGAGCGCCGCCCGGAGCTTCTTCTGCCGCTGGGGCCTTCTTCGCCCTCTGCGCCTTCCGCGCCTCGCGGGCCACCGCTGCAGTCACACCGGCGGGGCGGGTGAGAGTGCCCTGCCCCTGGGCCTGGTCATCCGCCCCGGCGATGCCGTGGTCGCTGCCAATCCCGTTGACGGTGAAAGTCGCCCCTGACCCAGACCCACTGAGGGCGAAGCTGACCATCACCGGCTGGCCTTCGTAGAGCTTGCCCTGGTCGATTCCGGGCCCGACCGTGACCGGCGCCAGGTCCCGCGACGACTCTCGGATGTCGTCAGCGGAGAGGATCATCTGCGCTGGGCTGTCAGCTGGGCAGCGTCCCTGGATCACGGCCTCGAGGCTGCCACCCGTTGCGGTGCCGGCGATGGAGAGCGAGCTCTGCAGGAGGCTCGCGGTCGGGGTCACCGGGGGCTGGGGAAAGACCTGGTCGGTGTCGCCGATGCACTCCGGCGGTGTCGGTGGCGATGTCGGGGGGTCCACCGGGAGGAACTGGCTGACCTGGACGGTGGTGGTGACCAGCTGGCCCACCTTCGGGACAGTACTGGCGGAGGCCGAGGGCACCCTGACAAGGGCGGATGAGCCGACGGTCGAGACCGTGTAGACGTAGCCCGCGTCGCCGTCGGTCGGTGCGTCGCAGGTTCCCTCCGGAGCGGTGGTGTCGGCGCAGTAGGTGACGGTGCCCGAGAAGCTCGCCTGGCCGGCGGTGCCCTGGGCGGTGAACGCACCGTTCTGCGCGTAGGTGCCGTTTCTGAGCTTCCTCACCGGGATCCGGGTGAGGTTGGTGCCGACCGGCGGGAGGTTGGCGACTGTGTCGGTGTGGATCGCCTTCAGGTTGCCGGCGGTCGCGATCGAGTAGCTGACCGCAACCGGGTTCACGTGCACCACCACTCCGGCGAGCACGTCCGCCTTCTTCTTCTTCTTCTTCTTCTTCTTCTTGTTCTTCTTGCCGCCGCCCCCGCCGCCACCGCCCTCGCCGGATGAGACCGGAGCGGCGGCAACCGCGGATGAGGTCGGTGCCGGGGCCGGACCCCCTCCGCCGCCTCCCCCGAGCGGGGCCGAGGGCGTCGGCTCCTCGACAGTGGGCGCCGGGATCGAAGGTGGTGCCGAGGCGACGATCCCCGCGAGGTTGGGGCTAATCGCGGTGCCGATCACGACGCCGAAGCCCAGCGCCATCGCCGCGAACGTTGTCGCCATCTGCACCGGCACCGGCAGCGCAAAGGCGGCCTTCCCGCCCGCCTGCTCGGCGCCCGGCGCCGACGTCAGATAGGGCAGCGCAAGCGGCGCGCCCACCCGGGTGCCGCACTCGATGCAGTAGCGCTGGTCGGTGGCGAGTGGGGCCCCGCAGCTCTTGCAGGGCCCTCGCAGGTCGTTCATGCCGAGGTCGCCCCCGCTCCGCTACTTGGCGGGCTTCTCGCTCGGCTTCGCGGCGGGCTTCAGCTCGTTGCCGCACTGCCAGCAGAAGACCGCGCCGCGCGCCTGGAGGGCGCCGCAGGAGGGGCAGGTGCCGGCGGCCCCGGCCTCCTCGAGCTTCAGGACCCGCTCGATCTGGCCGAGCTGAGCGTCGACCTCCTGGAGCCGCGCCGCTTGCTTGTTGAGGACGTCGAGGCGAAAGTGATCGCGGCTCGCCATCTCGTAGGCCATCCCGCCGAGGTCCCACTGAAGCTCGGCGAACCGGTGCGAGAGCTCCTCGCGCTCCTTGAGCAGCTCCGGCTCCCCGACTACCGCCCCGTTTGAGGTCGCGGC
>JBOGZE010000343.1:0-1960 GCA_050697055.1 Solirubrobacterales bacterium | reverse complement strand
CCGGGGAGCCGTGACGGGCAGCGACTACGAGCGCCCGGTGGCGCCGCTGCCGGCCACGCTCGGCGAGGCGTCAAACGCTTCCGCGACGGCGCGTTCGCGCCCGAGTCGTTCGGCAAGGACGTGGTGGCGCACTACGCGGAGGCGGGCCGGTGGGAGTGGGAGCAGTTCCTATCCCCCACCGCCGTAGGCGAATGGGAGCGACGGCGGTACTTCGACGTCATCTGAGGAGGTGGTCGCGTGAGACACCCTTTGTCAACCTTCGGGTCACGCCGCTCGACCGAGCGCTCGGTTTCGGTTGGCGACGTGGGTGGCCTCGTTGTACCTCTGGCCCGTGCGAAGGCAGTGCCACAGGATCTCGAGCCACCGGTTCCCGAGCGCCCGAAGAGCCGCTTGATGACCCTTGCCCCGGGCCCGCTGAGAGTCGTAGAACTCCCGGGCCCAACCCGAACATCGCAGCGAGCAGAAGGCCCAAAGCTGGACGGCGTTCGCGAGATGTCGGTTGCACGCCAGGCGGCAGGAGACGACGAACTCGCTCTTGCCGGAGCGGCGCGTGACCGGGGCCTTGCCCCCGTAGCATTGCAGCGAGTTCGGCGAGCTGAATTGCTCTGGATGGTCGCCGATCTCACCGGCGACCCTGGCGGCGAGACGGGTACCGAGGCCGGCAAAGCTCAGGTAGATCTCGCCGTCAGGGATCGCCTGCCCCTGGTCGTCGCCTCCGGTGGCCGAAAGAGCGGCGAGCAGCTCACCCATCCGCCGCTCCCACGCTCGGCGCTGGGCGCCGATCGCCAGCAGCTGCGTGGCGGCCAGTCGGATCGAGTCGGCTTTGGCTCGCACCAGGTAGGTCTTGGGCGCGAACTGAGAGGAAGCCAGCGCCTCCCGCAGCTTGCGCACCGCCCGGTCCGGCCACCCGTGTCGCGCCTGCCGAAACAGCGCCTCCAGCTCCGCGTCGGTGGCGGCCCGGGCGGCCTCAGCGCTTTGGAAGCGCGCCAGGACCCGCAGGAAGGTGGGCGCTCCCAGATCCTCGCCCGCGAACGCGAGGGTCTCGGGGAACGCGGCGATCAGATCGGCCCGCAGCCGGTTCAGCAACCTGCGCTCGTCCCGGGCGGTCCGCTCGTCGTCTCTGGCGATCGAGCGAAGCTCCGCCGCGGACTCTCCGTGCGGGATGAGCGGCCGAAGGGCCTGATGCCGATCCATCGCGAGCAGGCACAGGATCCTCGCGTCCTCGGGGTCGTCTTTCTTGCGAGCGGGGCCCCGACGCCGCGCCACCAGGTCCGGGTTCACCGGGACCACGGCGTACCCCGCCTCCACCAGGGCCTCCACCAGGTGGCCATGCTTGGTCTCGATCGCCACCCGGACCTCGGCCGGATCGGGCTCCAGGGCGCCGATCCGCTCGATGAGACGGGCCACGGCCTCGGGGCGGTGGGCGATGGAGAAGCTTTCGATGACTCCGTCGCCGGGGCGGCCGAGCACGACCTGGTCGGCGTCCTCGGCCCAGTCAATCCCAACACCGAGCATCGAACCTCCCTTCTGTCGCGGGAAGGCCAGCACCAACTCGGGGAAGACCTGGAGGCGCGGCCCCGTGCTGATGGACCAGTCCTCGTGGGACGTCACCCTTGTGGGGGTCTGGCCTCCGAGACCGGGCTCGAGGGAAGCCGTCTCACGTCAGTCCTCGAGGGACAAGCCCGGCAAGCTTTCCCCCGAGCCGATCTCCAGAGGGGAGGGTAGAGCCATCAGCCCCGTCCTGCTTGTGGCAGGTCTCGACCACGTCATGCGGCAGCATCCGTACTCAATCGAACCCGCCCCGCACGGCTTCACAGGCCGGCGTGCACTCCAGTGCTCACCCCGACACTTGGCGCGTCTCGGCATCTCCGCTATACCACGGCCCCGAAGAAGACTATCTGGGGCCTCGGCAACCCCGTCGAGGGACAACAACTCGGTCACGACGATCTTTCGCACGCCC
>JBOGZE010000342.1:0-3322 GCA_050697055.1 Solirubrobacterales bacterium | reverse complement strand
TTGTGCGGGATGGTGACGTTGACGCCGACGAAGCCCTCGCCGGGGAGCTCCCGCACCCCCCGCTCGAACTCCTCCGGGGCCAGGTCGATCGCCTCGTAGCTCCACTCCTCCGCCAGCCCGAGCTCCTTCAGGGCGGCATTCTGCATCGCCGGGGAGCGCGAGTGTGAGACCGGATGGCCGAGAACCGCGAGGCGCTTCACGGCGCGGCGGGATCCAGCACGGTCAGCACTCGGTCGGGGAGCCGCCCTGCTCCTGCAGCGCCTGTTGGTACTGGGCGTTGAACTGCTCGAACTGGGCCTCGTTGGCGGCGAAGTTGTGCTCGCATGTCCCGGGCTTGACCACGTAGAAGAGGTAGTTCGCCTTCGCCGGGCGGGCGGCGGCCCGGATTGCGTCGAGGCCGGGGTTGCCGATCGGGGTCGGCGGAAGCCCGACGTGGATCCGGGTGTTGTACGCGGACGGCGAGTCGAGCTGCGACTGGGTGATCTGGTCCTCGTAGTTGTTGAACTCGTAGCGGGTGGTGGCGTCGATCGCCAGCGGCATCCCCCGTTTCAGGCGGTTGTAGATCACCGCGGCGACCAGCGGGCGCTCCTTAGCCACCGCCACCTCGCGGTCGACCATCGAGGCGATGATCAGGACGTCGTAGGGGGTGAGGTTCTTCTCCTTCGCGTAGGAGAGGTCGACCTTGGCGAAGTTCTGCTCAAACGCTTCCAGTTGTTGGGGGACGAGCACGTTGACATCGGACCCCGGATCGAGCTGGTAGGTCGCCGGAAAGAGGAATCCCTCCAGGCTCGGCGGGTTGACGGCCCCGTACTGGGCGGGGTCGAAACCCTTGAAGCTGTTGGTCGCCGCCAGGTAGTCGCCGCCGACGCCGACGTCGGAGATGATCGGTGCCATTTGCGCCCTCGGCAGGCCCTCCGGCAGGGTCAAGGTGACCTTGCCGCCGCTGTTGGTGAGCTTGTCAATCGCGGCCCCATAGCTCATGTCGGCAGCGAGGACGTAACGCCCGGCCTGGACCTCGTCCTCCTTGCCGGCCAGCCTCAGCCGGATCTGGAAGAGGCCGCCATTGGAGACGACGTCGTTCTCGGTGAGGATGTCCGCGATCTCGCCGGCGGTAGCGCCCTCGGGCACGTTGACGATCACCTGGCCCTCCCCGTCCCCCTTGAGGGGCTGGAAGAGCGCGAACAGAAACCAGGCGAGCAGGAGGCCGACCAGGGTCAGCGCCAGGGCGACGATCCGGCGGCGGCGGAAGTTGCCCGACCTCCCTTGCCGCTGGGATTTAGGCGCCGTGGCCGCAGGGGCGGCTGCGGGCTGCCGCGGCTGCCCCGCCGCGGCTGCGCCATCGGAGCTCGCCCGCTTGCCGGCGCCCTTGCTCCGGCGCGCCTCGCGCTCGCGGCGGCGGCGCTCCCGCTCGATCGCCGCGGGATCGTCCCGCCCGAATTCGTCGGTGGGCGGCTTCAGCGAGGCGCCCGGATCGTCCTCGCCCGGGGGGCTGAGATTGCCCTCCGTATCGGCGAACCAGTCCTCTCGCTCGCTCAAGCGTCCTCCCCACGCGCGTCGAGGTAGCTCTCCAGCAGGTGGGCGGCCGCCAGCGAGTCGGGGTCGCCCCGCGCCCCCTCGCGGGCGCTGCGCTCGGCCATGGTCGTGGTCAGTCGCTCGTCGTACATCTCAACCGGCAGATCAAGCAGGTCCTGCAACTCCGCCGCGAAGGCGCGGCTGAGCCTGGCTTGCTCGCCCTCCTCCCCGCCCAGCGAGACAGGCAAACCGACGACGACGCGCTCGGCGCCATGCTCCCTGGCCAGCTGCGCGATCCGCTCCGGCTCGGGTGGCTCGACCGCGGCGAGCGGCCGTACCAGCGTCCCGGTCGGATCTGAGATCGCGCAACCGCATCGTGCGGTCCCGTAATCGAGCGCGAGCACCCGCAACAGGCTAGTCAGACGCGCGCGGCTTCGCGCGCCTCGGCCTCTTCCGGCAGCACCTCGCCGGCGGTCTGAGGGCTGTCGGGCGCGATCGTTGCCCCGGCGATCATCTTCGCGGTGACGTTGCGCGGGTGGTGGCAGGCGGTTGCCTCCCCCGATCCGTAGTCGGCGACGGGCGGCTCCACCTCCGAGCAGATCTCGGTCGCCCAGGGACAGCGTGTGTGGAAGCGGCACGCCGAGGGTGGATCGACCGGGCTCGGAACGTCGCCCTCGAGCACCAGCGGCTGACGCTCGGCGTTCTCCCTCGGGTCCGGCACCGGGACGGCCGAGAGCAGCGCGCTGCTGTAGGGATGGTGCGGACGTTCGTAGAGGAGGTTGCTGGGGGAGCGTTCCACCAGCTTGCCGAGGTACATCACCGCGACCCGGTCGGAGACATGGCGCACCACCCCGAGGTCGTGGGCGACGAAGATATAGGAGAGCTTGAACTCGTCCTGGAGGTCCTCGAGCAGGTTGATGATCTGGGCCTGGATCGAGACGTCGAGAGCCGAGACCGGCTCGTCGGCGACGATCAGCTTCGGGTGGAGGGCGAGCGCCCGCGCGATCCCGATCCGCTGGCGCTGGCCGCCGGAGAACTCGTGCGGATAGCGGTTGTAGTGCTCGGCGGAGAGCCCTACCCGCTCGAGCAGCTCCTGCACCTCGCGCCTGAGCGCGTCGCCGGAGGCGACCCCGTGCAGGCGGATCGGGTCGCCGACGATCTGGCCGACCCGCTTGCGGGGGTTGAGCGAAGCGTAGGGGTCCTGGAAGATCATCTGCATCTCTCGCCGTCGCGGCCGCAGCTCCTTGCGCGAAAGGCCGACCAGCTCCTGGCCACGGAACCGCACCGAGCCCGCGGTCGGCTCGAGTAGCTGAAGCGCAGTTCGGCAAAGGGTCGACTTCCCGCACCCCGACTCGCCGACCAGTCCCAGGGTCTCGCCCTCGTGGAGGACGAAGCTGACGTCGTCGACCGCCCGCACCCTCGCCACCTCGCGATCGACCAGGATCCCGGACTTGATCGGGAAGTGCTTGACCAGGTGGCGGACCTCGAGCAGCGGCTGACCCTCCATTAGGCCGGCACCTCCAGCCCGATCCGGCCCTCGACCTCGCGCAGCTCGTGCTTCTGGTTCGGCTCGAGCCAGCAGCGGTCGGTGTGGCCCGGCTTCCCGGAGAGCCGGACCTCGAGGCCGGGGAGCTCGCCGCAGCGGTCAAAGGCGTGCGGGCAACGGGGCCTGAAGCGACAACCGGGAGGCAGCGAGAGCAGCGACGGCGGCTGGCCGGCGATCTGCGGGAGCCGCTGGGGTGGGGGCTGGTCCAGCCGCGTCAGGGAGCCCATCAGCCCCCAGGTGTAGGGGTGCTGGGGGTCGTAGAAG
>JBOGZE010000341.1:0-5258 GCA_050697055.1 Solirubrobacterales bacterium | reverse complement strand
GGTATAGGGTTTGCGCGCAGCTCACACGGACCCAGGCCGGGCGCCCCGATGCGCGCCGCGCGTCGACGGTCACGGCGGAAGGAGAGTGGATGGATACAGCTAACGTCGGGAGGGGAACGCTGATCGCAGGTGTCTCCGGCGCCCTTCTCTTCATCTTCATGTTCTTTTCCTGGTTCGGGGTCGACGTCGAGAGTGCCGTCCCCGCCGGCATCCCCGAGGACATCGCCAACCAGGCGGTCGAGCAGAGCGGCATCGACACAACGGCCAACGCCTGGCAGTCCTTCGACTTCATCGATCTGATCCTGCTGCTGGCGGTGATCGCCTCGGTTGGCTTCGCGATCATCGACATGAGCGGCGCCTCGGTGAGCCTGCCGGTGGCGGGCAGCGCCGTGACCGCCGGGATCGGGGCGCTTGCCTTCCTGTTGGTCCTCTACCGGCTGATCAACCCGCCCGATGACCTCGGCCGAGAGATCGGCATCTGGCTTGGCCTCCTGACAACCGCCGGGATCACCTACGGCGGCTACGAGGGGATGCAGGAGGAGGGAGCCTCCTTTGGGGAGGTGGCACCCCGCTGACCTCCCGCAGGAATCGATCGCCGCGAGCGGCCGCCCGAATGGGCGGCCGTTTCTTTTCTTAACAGCTGGTGCCGGAGTGGCGTGTAGGTTTCCGGCATGTCACAAGGGCAAATGATCGCCGCGGTTTCCGCGGTGGCACTTGTGATCTCGCTGTTCTTGGCATGGGGCGGCTCGTCCGTCGACATCCCGGACATTGCGATTCCCGAGGGCGTTCCCGGAGCCGAGCAGGCCCAGCAGGCGGCCGAGGAGGCCCAGGGCGAGGCCTCGCTGAGCGGCTGGGAGAGCCAGAACACACTCGACCTCTACCTGGCGATCGTCGCCGGGTTGGTCCTAATTGGGGCGGTGATGACGATGAGCGGCAATCCCGAGGGCCTCCCATTCGCTCCGGCTGCGGCGACCTTCCTCCTCGGCCTGATCGGGACGATCCTGACCGCCTACGTGCTGATCGACATCCCTGAGGGCGGCGAGCGGAAGATCGGGATCTACCTCGCCACCGCCGCGATCATCGGGGTAACCGTGGGCTCGTTCCTCGCGCTCCGGGAAGAGGTAGCGGCGGACTACTGACCGCCGAGGCGCGAGGCAATCCCGCCCGCCACCCGCAGCGAGCAGGCGATGATCGTCATCATCGGGTTGACCCCGACCGAGGTCGGCAGCAGGCAGGCGTCGGCGACGTAGAGACCGTCGGTACCGCGCACCGCCCCGTCTGCGTCGGTGACGCTGGCCTCGGGGTCGGCGCCCATCCGGGCGGTGCTCATCGGATGGAAGGCCTCGAGCCGCAGGTCGGCGGGCCTCAGCGCACCCGCCTCCAAGTCCTCCAGCCGACCGCGCGAGATCACCGGCACCGGGCCGACGTTGGGATAGACCTCGGTGGCGCCGGCGGCGAAGTGGATCTCGGCGGCGCGGGCGATCCCGAACTGGATCCGGCGCGCCTCGTCGTCGGTGAGCCGGTAGGAGAGCCGTAACGAGCCATTCGATGTCAGGCCAACCCGCCCCTCGGACTCGTCATGGAGGTGGAGCCCGATCGAGGCGATCTGGTCGAAGTGGTGGACGCGGTCGGCGAACTCCGCGCCAACGCCGGGCAGCCACTGGGCGCCGAAGTAGAGCGGGGTGAAGGTCGCCTCGAGAAGGATCCGCTGGGGCACCCACTCGTCGACGTAGTAGCTCTGCATGATCCCCTCCCAGCCACGCACCTCCTCCGGATAGCGGGCGCCGATCCAGGCGGCGGGATGGATGTGCAGGTGACGCCCCAGGGCGGGGTGGCCGATCCCCGAGCGGAGCAGCAGCTCCGGGGTGCCGAAGGCGCCGCCGGCGCTGACCACGGTCTTCGCCCGCACCCGCCAGTCCCGGCCGCCGTCGGTAGATCGGGCCGCGGTTCTTGTGGCGGCCGATTGTGTTCGCGAGGCCTCCTCGGCGGCGGTGGTCGGGAGCCCCGCCCGGCAGGCGAGGCCGGTGACCCGGGAGCCCTCGGTGAGGACTCGCAGGACCATGACTCCGGCCCGCACCCGGGCGCCCGCCGCCACCGCCCGGGGCAGGTAGGAGACGTGGGCGGCGCGCTTGGCGTCGATCCGGCACCCGAGCGGGCAGGAACTGCACTGGACGCAGGCTCCGGCGTTGCGGGCGATCGGCCCACCGCTGGCGCCGAGGGCTGCGGCCCCCTCCATGCAGAGCTGGCCATTTCGTCCCATCCGCTCGGGGTCGATCGGGGTGACCGCGAGCACCTCCTCGGCCTGCTCGTAGAGCGGGTCGAGCTCGGTCGCCCAGGGGACGCCCGCGTCCCGCCATTCCCGCAGGACCTCGGCGGGGGCGCGGAAGCAGGTCCCGGAGTTGATCACCGTCGTCCCGCCGACCGTGCGTCCGACCGGGACCAGGATCGCCGGCTTCCCTGAGGCGATCGTCATCCCGCCGTCGCGGTAGAGCAGCGGCAGGCCGTCCAGCGGATCGCTCGGATAGCTCGCGTGGTCGACGTGGGGCCCCGACTCCAGCACCATGACATCGAGTCCCGCCTCCGCCAGCACCGCCGCCGCGGCGGCGCCACCGGCGCCTGACCCGACGACCGCTACGTCGCAATCCTCGCCCTCGCCGCGCGGGCGGAGGTCGCCCAGCGGCGGGGTCGAGGGCGGCGGGGTTCCCTCGCGAACGGCGCAGCGAGCCTCGTAGCCGACCACCGCCCGGACCCGCTCGTCGCGGGCCCAGCCGATCATCGCCAACAGCTTCCCGAGCAGCAGCAGGTCGCGATAGGGAGCGAAGCGCGAGCCCTCCAGCTTCGCCAGGTACTCCGAGCGGGCCTCGACCCCGAGCCGGCTGAAGCGCCAGGGGAAGGGAAGCCATTCGAACAGCCGCAGCGCCACCCGCACCACCTGCACGGTGCGGGCTGGAAGCTGGGCGAGGAAGCGGGCGACCGGCTCCGCCACCGGGACCTGCGCCTCGGCCGCCGGCAGGCCGTTGTCGCCCGGGGCGATCGCCTCGGCGATCGCTCCCAGCGTCCGAAGCTCGGCGGCACCGAGCCCCGGCGCGCTCCTTCAGCCGGGAGCGGCCGGAGCTCCGATCCGCCCGGCGAGGGCGTAGAGGAGCAGCGAGGCGCCAACAAGGAAGCCGTCGACGATCCCGTTGAGCAGGTAGACGAAGACGTCGTCCTGGACGAAGAAGATCAGCGAGGTCGCCGAGGAGGCCGCCTTGCCCACCGCCAGCGCCAGCAGCATCGGCCGGTGGCGCACCGGGTCGGTGGAGGCGATCCAGGCGAGCGCCGTGATCACCACCATGTAGGCGAAGCCGAGCGACAGCCAGAGGCGCTGGTCGGTCTCAGGTGCCGGGGTGAAGTCGCCGAAGTTCTCGCCGAATTCGGTCAGCCGCGCGAGGGTGCCGTCGGGCCAGGCGATGAAGAAGAAGCCGGTGATCGCGAAGCCGATCGCCATCAGCCGCAGGTTGAGGACGACGAAGCGCGCGGCTCTCTCCCCGGTCATCGCGGGCGGCATCCTACCCTGGCCAGCCAGCCAAGACCCGCTCGCTCCTATGATCAGGTCAATGATCGATCGAGAGCAGGTATTGCATGTCGCCAGGCTGGCGCGGCTGAAGCTCAGCGACGAGGAGGTCGAGCGGATGTCGGGTGAGCTCTCCGGGATCCTCGACCACGTCGAGCGGATCTCCGAGCTCGACCTCGAGGGGGTGGAGCCGACCGCGCACGTGATCGAGCTGGAGAACGTGCTCCGGCCCGACGAGCCGCGCCCGAGCTGGCCCCGCGAGGACGTCCTCGAGCGCGCCCCCGATCCCGCCGACGGCGCCTTCCGCGTTCCATCGCCGCAAGCGTGAGCGAGGAATTGCTCGAGCTCACGGTCGCTCAAGCGATCGAGAAGTTCCGCTCCGGCGAGCTCGCCGCCGGCGAGTACTTCGACGCCTACCGCGATGCGGCGGAGCGCGACACGCTCAACGCCTTCCTCGGGATCGCCGAGAACCGGATCGAGGACGAGAAGGGCCCGGAAGGCGAGCTCGGCGGGATCCCGGTCGCGGTCAAGGACATCTTCTGCACGGAGGGGACCCAGACCACGGCTGGGTCGAAGATCCTCGAGGGCTACGTGCCGCCATACACGGCGACCGCCGTGCGGCGCCTCGACGAGGCCGGAGCCCTGGTGCTGGGCAAGACCAACATGGACGAGTTCGCAATGGGGTCGTCGAACGAGAACTCGGCCTACGGCGACGTCCTCAACCCCTGGGACACCAGCCGCGTCCCCGGCGGCTCCTCGGGCGGCTCCGCGGCCGCCGTCGCCGGGCGGCTGGCGCCGTGCGCGATCGGCACCGACACCGGTGGCTCGATCCGCCAGCCGGCCTCGCTCTGCGGGATTGTCGGGATGAAGCCGACCTACGGCGCGGTCTCCCGCTACGGGATGATCGCCTTCGCCTCCTCGCTCGATCAATGCGGGCCGCTGACCCGCGACGTCACCGACGCCGCCCTGCTGCTGCAGGTGCTCCAGGGACACGATCCCTGTGATTCGACCTCGGTCGGGATCGAGGGCGGGGTGGAGCTGCCCGGGCGCGAGGACCTGAACGGCCTCAGCTTCGGGGTGCCGCGCGAGCTCGCCGGCGAGGCCGAGGGGATCGAGCCCGGCGTCAAGAAGGTGTTCGAGGCGACGGTGAAGCGGATCGAGGAGCTCGGGGGAGAGGTCGCCGAGACCGAGCTCCCGCACGCGACCCACGGGATCTCGGCCTACTACGTGATCGCCCCCGCCGAGGCTTCGGCCAACCTCGCCCGCTACGACGGGGTCCGATATGGGCAGCGCACGGACGCCGACGACCTCACCGAGATGTACGAGCGCACCCGCCACGATGGCTTTGGGCCGGAGGTGAAGCGCCGGATCATGCTCGGCACCTACGCGCTCTCCTCCGGCTACTACGAGGCCTACTACGGCCAGGCCCAGCGGGTGCGGACCAGGATCAGCGAGGACTTCGCCAAGGCCTTCGAGCGCTTCGACTTCGTCGTCACCCTGACCTCCCCCAGCGTCGCCTTCGGGCTCGGGGAGCGCACCGACGATCCGATCGCGATGTACCTCTCGGACTACTGCACGGTGCCGATGCCGCTGGCGGGGATACCCGCGATCTCGATCCCGGCGGGCCTCGCCCACGACCTCGGACACCCGCCCTTCGGCCACAACGGAGAGGCGGCGCTGGACGAGATCGCGCAGACCATCGGGG
>JBOGZE010000340.1:0-6454 GCA_050697055.1 Solirubrobacterales bacterium | reverse complement strand
CCGCAGCGACGATCAAGTCGCATCACAACGTCGGCGGGCTCCCCGAGGACCTCGACCTCGACCTGGTCGAGCCCCTGCGGATGCTGTTCAAGGACGAGGTCCGGGCGGTCGCTGCCGAGCTCGGCCTGCCCGAGCGGCTCGTCTGGCGCCAGCCCTTCCCCGGCCCGGGCCTGGCGATCCGGATCGTCGGCGGCGAGGTCAACCGCGAGCGGCTCGAGATCCTGCGCGAGGCGGATGCGATCCTGCAGGAGGAGATCCGCGCCGCCGGGCTGTACCGGGAGCTCTGGCAGTCGTTCTGTGTGCTCCCGGTGGTTCGCTCGGTCGGCGTCCAGGGCGACGGCCGCACCTACGCCTATCCGATCGTGATCCGCGCGGTCACCTCCGACGACGCGATGACCGCCGACTGGGCCCGGCTTCCTTACGATCTGCTGGAGCGGGTCTCCGGGCGGATCATCAACGAGGTTCCCGGCGTCAACCGCGTCACCCTCGACCTCACGTCGAAGCCCCCGGGGACAATCGAATGGGAGTGAGCATCAGGCGGTCGCCCTAACGCGTGGTTCTGATTGGCTCGAAGTCGTAGCCGCGGCGAGTAGTTGCCCAGGCTAGCTGCCGGGCTTGCCTCCCAGCTTCGGATGGCGAACTAGAAGTCCGGGTCCCAGGCGAGTAGCGCCGGCAGCGGGTCGATCGCCTTGCCGCCCCGATACCAGCCGGGCCGCTTCCAGAGCTCGAAGTGGAGGTGGCAGCCGCTTGCGTTGCCGCTGTCGCCGACCGTGCCTACCTGCTGACCCGGGGTAAGCACCTGTCCCTTGGTGACCAGGGGCGCGGTCGCCATATGCGCGTAGAAGTAGTCGTGGCGCATCTTCTTGTAGCGGAGGACCAGGTAGTTGCCGGCCATCCTCTGGAACCCGGTGTAGATCACCTTCGTGTTGGTGATCGCGACCAGAGGGGTGCCGCAGGCCGCGAACACGTCCTGGCCCTGGTGGATGTGACCGTCCCGGCCGGCCCCGAAGCCTGAGCCCGCGCCGCCGTAGTTGTGGGTGCCCTGAACCGGGAAGACGAAGGAGCCGGCGGCCGGGGGCGGGGGTGCGGTGGGATCGGCGGGGCTGCCGATTCCCCCTGCCTGGGCCATCGCTCGATCGGCACCAAGGAGGAGCAACGCGCACGCTGCCGCCACCGCGACCAGGGTGCGGGTGCGAACGACGGTGTGGATAGTCCTGTCGCGAACCATTCGGCTTCCGGGCCTACGGGGTTAGCTGGCGGGCTCGCGCCGCGAAGGCGCTACCACAAACTCTGGATTCGCCCCTGGGGCCGGATCGCCACCAGCCCCTCTGGGTTCCCCGCTCCCCGCCGGACTGACCGGCGGGGATTCGGCTCGATTGGCGCGGCAGTATAACCACGGCTCCAGCGGGCGCAAGGCCGCTGTACTCAGGAGCGAAGGGCGAAGCCCGAGATGCGAGGGCGCTCCGCAGGCGAAGCCGAGGAGCGACCCGTTTGATTCTCTGCGCGGCGGCCGCCTGCACCCGCGACTGATGGCGAAGCCGGGCTATCATCCACGAGCTGCCGCGCCTGGCGCGGCGCTTTCTATGAGTACGGCCATGAAGACCTACCAGGCGACCGCACAGGACCGCGAACGGGACTGGTACGTCGTCGATGCCGAGGGCAAGATCCTCGGCCGGCTCGCGACCCAGATCGCCGACGTCCTCCGCGGCAAGCGGAAGCCGACCTACACCGCGCACGTGGACGTCGGCGACTTCGTCATCGTCGTCAACGCGGAGAAGGTCGCGGTCACCGGGAACAAGCGCGAGGACAAGCGCTACTGGCGCCATAGCGGCTATCCGGGCGGGATCCGCTTCCGCACCCTCGGCGAGCTGCTCGAGCGGCGGCCCGAGGAGGTCATCCGCAAGGCTGTGAAGGGAATGCTTCCCCGCAACCGGCTAGGCCGCCAACAGCTGCGCAAGCTCAAGGTCTACGCCGGCCCCGAGCATCCCCACCAGGCGCAGAAGCCCAGCGAGCTGGAGATAAAGACTTGATCGACGAAGAGCAGCAGAAGCCCGAGGAGGAGCAGCAGCAGGAGGAGCAGGGCGCTCCCGAGGAGACGCCGGCCGAGGAGACGCCGGCCGAGGAGACACCGGCCGAGGAGACGCCGGCAGAGGAGACGCCGGCAGCCGAGGAGGAGACGCCGGCCGAGGAAGAGGCGCCTGCCGTCGATGAGGCTCCGGTTTCCGAGGAGGCCCCGGTCCCCGAGGTGCCCGCCGAGGCCCCGTCGGGGGACGGCGGGAAGAAGGAGGAGGTCGTCCCCGGCGCCGAGCTTGATCCGATTGCGATCGAGCCGGAGCGCGAGCTCGACGCCGAGGAGCGTGCCCGCCGCGAGGCGGAGGCCGAGGAGCGCGCCCGCCGCGAGCGCGAGCTGATCGGCGACGAGGAGGCCGAGCGCCCCCTTGCCGCGAAGCCCGCGAAGCTCTCCGGCGACGCCCGCTTTCTCGCCACCGGCAAGCGCAAGTCCTCGGTCGCGCGGGTGATCCTGATGCCGGGCAACGGGAGCATCGAGGTCAACAAGCGCAGGCTCGAGGAGTACTTCCCTCGCGTGTACCTGCAGTCGGTCGCCAAGCAACCCCTCGTGCAGAGCGGCTACGAGGGCAATGTCGACGTCCGCATCCGGGTCCACGGCGGCGGGATCTCCGGCCAGGCGTCGGCGGTTCGCCACGGGATCGCCAGGGCGCTCTGCGAGGTCGACCCCGAGCTGCGCAAGGAGTTGAAGCGAAGGGGCATGTTGAGCCGCGACGCCAGGGTGAAGGAACGTCGCAAGGCCGGGCTGAAGAAGGCCCGCAAGAAGCCGCAATTCAGTAAGCGCTAGCGTCCGCCCGACCTTGGCGGAAAGAAAGCTGTTCGGGACCGATGGGGTCCGCGGGGCGGTCGGAGAGTTGCTCACTCCCGATCTCGCCGTTCGACTCGGGCGAGCCGCTGCGTTCACCGCGGAGGCCGAGCGCCCCCAGGTGCTGATCGTCCGCGACACCCGCGAGTCCGGGCCAATGCTCGAGGACGCGCTCGCCGCAGGGATCGCCTCGGGCGGCGGCGACGCGATGCTCGGCGGAGTGCTCCCGACGCCGGCGGCCTCGGTGCTGGCGCGGCGCCTCGACTTCGATCTCGCCGCCGTCGTCTCCGCCTCCCACAACCCCTTCTCCGACAACGGGATCAAGTTCTTTGACCGTGGGGGCCGCAAGCTCGGCGACGAGGCGGAGGCCACGATCGAGGCCGAGCTCGATCGGCCGGCGCGCTCGGAGGTGGGGGCGGTGCGGGTGCTGGAGGGCGCCTTCGACGACTACCAGCGCGAGCTGCGGACGGCCTTCGACTTAGACCTCTCGGGGATGCGCGTCGCCCTTGACTGCGCCAACGGCGCCACCCACCGCGCTGCCCCGGCGATCTTCGAGACCCTCGGCGCCCAGGTCGAGCTCGCCGGCGACGAGCCTGACGGCCGCAACATCAACGATCGCTGCGGCTCCACCCACCCGCAGCGGATCAAGGAGCTGGTCGCAAGCTCGGGCGCGCAGATCGGCTTCGCATACGACGGCGATGGCGACCGGGTGGTCGCGGCAGACGGCGGGGCGCGGCTTCACGACGGCGACGACCTGATCGCCCTGATCGCCAGGGACCTGTCTGCGCGCGGCGAGCTCGAGGGCGGAGTGGCGGTCACGGTGATGACCAACTACGGCTTTCACACGGCGATGAAGGAGGCGGGGATCGAGCTGGCGGTGACCCAGGTCGGCGATCGCTACGTGATCGAGGCGATGGAGGAGCGTGACTGGCAGCTGGGCGGAGAGCAGTCGGGCCACATCGTCTGGACCGGCTTCACGCCAACCGGCGACGGGATCGCCGCCTCGCTGCTGACCCTGCGTGCCCTGCGGGGACGCCCTCTCGAGGATGCGACGCCCTTCGAGCGCCTGCCGCAGCGGCTCGAGAACGTCGAGGTCGCCGAGCGCGAGGCGATCGCCGGCGCCGAGGCGCTCTGGTCCGCGGTCGAGGAGGAGAGCGCGAAGCTCGACGGCCGCGGCCGGGTGCTCGTTCGCCCCTCGGGCACCGAGCCTCTGCTGCGGGTGATGGTCGAGGCGCCCGAGGAGGGCGAATGCGAAGCCGTGGTCGAACGCCTGGTCGAGATCGCCCGGTCCGAATTGGCCTGATTCGGCCTGTCCGCCACCACCAACTACCCTTTGCAGCCCTTATGTGCGGCATAGTCGGATACGTAGGCGACCGACCGTGCCGGGACCTGCTGATTGCCGGACTCGAGAAGCTCGAGTACAGGGGCTATGACTCGGCCGGCATTTCGGTGATCTCGGACGGCGAGATCGACAGCGTGCGCGCGGTCGGCAATCTGGCGAACCTGCGCGCGGCGGTCGAGGAGCACTCCCAGAACGGCAGCGGCACGGTGGCGGTGGAGGCGGCCGTCGCCAAGACCGGTGTCGCCCACACCCGCTGGGCGACCCACGGCCGGGTCACCGAGGAGAACGCCCACCCGCACGGCGACTGCCGGGACCAGGTCCACATCGTCCTCAACGGGATCATCGAGAACCACGCCGAGCTCCGGCGCGAGCTCCAGTTCGAGGGCCATGAGTTCAGCTCCGAGACCGACGCGGAGATCGTCGCCCATCTGATCGAGCGCCACGACCAGGGGGATTTCCCCAAGGCGGTGCGCGAGGCGTTCGCCGAGCTGCGCGGGCACTATGCCTTCGTCGCGATGCACTCCGGGTACCCCGACACCCTGGTGGCGGCGCGGAAGGAATGCCCGCTCGTGATCGGCCTCGGGGAGGATGAGACCTTCGTCGCCTCCGCGATCCCAGCGTTTCTCGCCGAGACGCGAAGCGCCCTGATGGTCGAGAACGACGAGCTGGTGACGATCGACCCGAGGGGGGTGACGATCACCGACGCCGAGGGCACCCCGGTCGAGCGCAAGCCCGACCAGGTGACCTGGGACGAGGACGCCGCCGAGAAGGGCGGCTATTCGACCTTCATGAAGAAGGAGATCCATGAGCAGCCCGACGCGGTCGCCGAGACGATCACCGACCGGCTCCCGGACCTCGACCGGGTCGACCTCTCCGACGTCGATCTCGACGACGACTATCTGAGGTCGGTCGAGCGGATCGTGATCGTCGCCTGCGGGACCTCCTACCACGCGGGCCTGGTCGGCCGTTATGCGATCGAGCACTGGGCCCGGGTGCCGGTCGAGATGGACATCGCCTCCGAGTACCGCTACCGGGAGCCGGTCCTGCGGGAGAACGACCTGGTGATCGGGATCACCCAGTCGGGCGAGACCGCCGATACCCTGGCGGCGATGCGCCTGGCGCGGGAGGGCGGCTGCAAGGTGCTGGCGATCACCAACATCATGGGGAGCCAGGCGACCCGGGACTCCGACGCGGTCCTCTTCACCAGGGCCGGGATCGAGATCGGGGTCGCCGCCACCAAGACCTTCGTCAGCCAGGTCGCCGCCATGTACCTGATCGGGTTGAAGCTGGCCGAGCTGCGGGGAACTCTGACGAAGGAGCGCCTCGAGGAGCTGATCGCCGAGCTGAAGCAGATCCCCTCGAAGCTCGAGGAGACGATCGCCTCCTGCGACGAGAACGTCCGAGCGATCGCTCGCTCCCAGCACGATCAGCGATTCTTCATGTACCTGGGGAGGCACATCGGACTGTCCGTCTGCCTCGAGGCGGCGCTGAAGCTGAAGGAGATCGCCTACATCCCCGCCGACGCCTACGCGGCGGGGGAGATGAAGCACGGGCCGATCGCGCTGCTCGACGAGTCGACGCCGGTGGTCGTCGTCGCCACCGACAGCCCGGTGGTGGAGAAGGTGCTCTCCAACATCGAGGAGGTGCGCGCCCGCGGGGCCGATGTGATCGCGGTCGCCACCGAGGGCAACGAGGGGGTGGCCGAGGCCGCCGACCAGACCATCTTCGTCCCCAGCAGCGACTGGATCATGCAGCCGATCCTGGCGATCGTCCCCCTTCAGCTGCTTGCTTATTACATCGCCCGCGAGAACGGGCTCAACGTCGATCAGCCGCGGAATCTGGCGAAGACGGTGACGGTCGAATGAGGGCGCGCCGGCTCGGCGCCCTGGCTGCATGTTGCGTGGTTTTCCTGGTGCCGGCCGGGTGCGACGGCGGGGACGAGGAGGAGAGCGTCGATGCCGGACCGGCCGCCATTGTCCCCACCAACGCCCCGGTCTACTTCGACCTCTCGGTGCGGCCGGAGGGCGGCGCCCGCGACGGTGCGGAGGCCGCCGCCTCGAAGATCCTCGGCAGCGACGATCCCGGCGGCACCCTGATCTCGCTGATCGAGGAGGCCGCCGCCGACGACGACGTCGATCTCAACTGGGACGAGGACGTGGAGCCTTGGCTAGGCGAGAAGGTCGGCTTCTTCCCCACGTCGCTCGCCGGCGAGAGCGAGGTCGCGCTGATCGCCGAGACGA
>JBOGZE010000339.1:0-2131 GCA_050697055.1 Solirubrobacterales bacterium | reverse complement strand
CTCGCGCTCCGAGCCCTTGCGGAGCGGGCGGCGGGCGTCCCGGTGCCCCTCGGCCGGGAGCGCGCCGCGGCGATCTGGCGGCTCGCCCAGGAGCCCGAGGGCGGGGTGATCGAGCTCGGCGGCGGCGTCGAGGCCCAGGTCGAGCAGGGTCACGTCCGCTTCCGGACCGGGCCGGCGGCGGAGCCCGAGGAGCGGACCCTGCCGGTCCCGGGGGTCTGCCGCTTCGGGCACTGGGAGGTGCGGGCCGAAGTCAGCGGGTCGATCCCCGAGGCCGAGGGGGTCGATCGCGCGACCCTCGATCCCGGCCGGCTCGGCGGGACGCTTCGGGTTCGCTCCTGGCGGGACGGTGATCGCATCCGCCCGCTCGGCCTCGGGGGCAGCAAGTCGCTCCAGGATCTCTTCACCGATCGCAAGGTGCCTCGCTCCCTGCGGCGCACCCTGCCGGTGGTCACCGCCGGCGACCGGATCGCCTGGATCGCCGGGGTGGCGGTCTCCGAGGAGTTCGCGGCCCCGCCCGGCTCCGAGCGGGTGGCGGTGCTCAGCGCCAGCGTTGTCGATCCGGGACCCTAGAGTGCGACCGGTGGACGGCGAGGAGAGCATCGGCGAGGTCCTGGTCTCCAGCGAGGATCTGCAGCGCAGAGTCTCGGAGCTGGCGGCCGAGGTCAGCGCCGACTACGCCGACCGCGACCTGCTGCTGGTGGCGATCCTCAAGGGTGCGGTCCCCTTCCTCGCCGACCTGATGAAGGAGCTCTCGATCGCCTGCGAGCTCGACTTCATGGCGGTCTCCAGCTACGGCTCCTCGACCGACTCCTCGGGGGTGGTCCGGATCCTCAAGGACCTCGACGCGGCGATCGCCGGTCGCGACGTCCTCATCGTCGAGGACATCATCGACTCGGGGCTCACACTCCACTATTTGATGAAGAACCTGCGGGCGCGGGACCCCCGCTCGCTCGAGGTTTGCGCCCTGCTCACCAAGCCAGAGCGCCGTCGGGTGGACCTGCCGGTCCGCTACGTCGGCTTCGAGATTCCCAACCGCTTTGCGATCGGCTACGGGCTCGATTACGCCGAGCGATTCCGCAACCTCGATTACGTCGCGGCGCTGCGGGAAAACCCGCAGGACGGCTAGTCCACCCCTGGTACCCTCGGATTTGAGCCAGGAAGCCCATTTCCGCGTAATTCCCCCGGGAGAGGGGACATCACTTGAGACGTTTTTTCCGCAGCGCCGCTTTTCCCATCCTGATCGTCGTCGTGCTGGCGTTCTTCGCCCAGCGCCTGATCAGCCCCAACGAGGGGACAGAGCCCCCGAGCTACAACGAGTTCCTCCAGCAGGTGGACAGCGGGCAGATCGAGGAAGTCACCTTCAACACGAAGGACAACTCCCTCAACGTCAAGGAAACCAACGGCGATGAGTACGAGACCGGCTTCCTCGACTCCGCCGACTCCCAGGCGCAGCTCCAGAACACCCTCGAGCGCAACGACGTCAAGTACGACGTCAAGGACAAGGGTGGCTCGAGCATCCTCTCCCTGCTCACCTACATCCTGCCGTTCCTCCTCTTCTTTGCCTTCTGGATCTTCCTGATGAACCAGATGCAGGGCGGAGGCTCGCGGGTGATGAGCTTCGGCAAGTCGCGCGCCAAGCGGATGTCGGTGGACGCCCCCAAGATCACCTTCCGCGACGTCGCGGGCGTCGACGAGGCAGTCCAGGAGCTGCACGAGATCAAGGAGTTCCTCGAGAACCCGAAGAAGTTCCAGTCGCTCGGCGCCCGCATCCCCAAGGGCGTGCTCCTCTACGGGCCTCCCGGCACCGGCAAGACGCTGCTCGCCCGCGCCGTCGCAGGGGAGGCGGGGGTGCCCTTCTTCTCGATCTCCGGCTCCGACTTCGTCGAGATGTTCGTCGGCGTCGGCGCCTCTCGCGTCCGCGACCTCTTCGAGCAGGCGAAGCAGAACTCCCCCTGCATCATCTTCATGGATGAGATCGACGCCGTCGGCCGCCACCGCGGCGCCGGCATGGGCGGGGGCCAAGACGAGCGCGAGCAGACGCTGAATCAGCTCCTCGTCGAGATGGACGGCTTCGAGATGAAGGACAACATCATCCTCATCGCCGCCACCAACCGTCCGGACATCCTCGACC
>JBOGZE010000338.1:0-3247 GCA_050697055.1 Solirubrobacterales bacterium | reverse complement strand
GTCGTAGGGGCGGCGGGGGGCGGGGCGGCAGCGGGAGCGCCGCTCTCGACCGCGCGCTCTACGTCGGCCTTGACGATCCGGCCGCCGGGGCCGGAGCCACTGAGTGCCTGGAGATCGAGGCCCTTCTCGCGCGCGATCCGCCGGGCGATCGGCGACGCCTTCAACCTCCCGTCGCCCTCGGCCTGCGAGGTGGACGGCGCCGGGGGCGGAGTCGCCGCAGACACAGGGGAGGTGGGGGGCGCCGACTCAGCGCGCTCCCGCCGTTCGATGGCCGGCTCAGCTGCGGCCGGGGCGCCACCGTCGGATTCGTCGCCGGCCCCGCGCGCTGAGGCGGTGCCCCCCGCCTCGCTCGTCCCTGCGCCGTCCCCTCCAACCTCGCTGGCGTCCCCCACCCGCGCGATCGGCTCGCCGATCGGGAGCGTGTCCCCCTCCTGGGCGACGATCTCGACCAGCGTCCCGGCGCTGTCGGCCTCGTAGACCATGTTCGCCTTGTCCGTCTCGATCTCGACCAGCTCGTCTCCGACCGCGACCTCGTCGCCGACCGACTTCAACCACTTGAGGATCGTTCCCTCCTCCATCGAATCGGAGAGGCGAGGCATGACGATGTCCGCCATCAGAGGCTCCCCTCCAGGGTCGCCAGCGCCGCGCTGACCACGTGCTCGGCGTGGGGGATCGCCGCCTGCTCGAGCCGCTTCGAGTAGGGCATCGGCACGTCCGCGCCGGTCACTCGCTCGACCGGGGCGTCGAGGTTGTCAAACGCCTGCCCCTGGATCAGGGCGGCGAGATTGGCGCCGAAGCCGCCGTGCGGCCAGCCCTCCTCGACGACCACCGCCCGGTTGGTCTTTCGCACCGACTCGAGGATGGTGTCGAGGTCGAGCGGGCGCAGCGTCCGGGGATCGATCACCTCGGCCTCGACGCCGTGTTCGTGGGCGAGAGTCTGAGCCGCCTGCTGAGCGGTCTCGGCCATCCGCAGCAGGCCGACGATGGTGACGTCGGATCCCTCGCGGCGGATCGCCGCCTCGCCGAAGTTGACCAGTCCGTCGCCGTTCTCCGGGACCTCGCCGCGGGCGCCGTACAGCGTCTCGTGTTCGATGAAGATCACCGGATTGTCGTCGCGGATCGCCACCTTCAGCAGCCCCTTGGCATCGGCGGCGGTGGAGGGGCAGGCGACCAGCAGCCCAGGGATCTGCAGGAACATCGCTTCGAAGCTGTGCGAGTGGGTGGGCCCGAGCTGATGCCCGCCGCCGCCCGGCATCCGCACCACTATCGGCACCCGCACCTGGCCCCCGAACATGTACGGGATCGCGGCGGCATGGTTGACGATCTGGTCCATCGCCAGCAGGGCGAAGTTCACGGTCATGATCTCGACCACCGGGCGCAGCCCGCCCATGGCCGCGCCGACGCCCACGCCGACGATCGTATTCTCGGAGATCGGCGTGTCGCGGACGCGCTTCTCGCCGAACTCGTCGAGCAGGCCCTCGGTGACCTTGAAGGAGCCCTGGAAGACACCGACGTCCTCTCCGATGACGAAGACACTCTCGTCGCGCCGCATCTCCTCGGCCATCGCGTCGCGGAGGGCCTCGCGCATGCGGACCGTCGCCATCAGTGGACGTCCTCCGGCGCGGTGTCCGGGCGGTCGCCCTCCGCCTCGCGCCATGGCTGGGCCTCTGGTGCCGCGTAGGCGGCGCCTCGCTCGGCCAGCCGCCGGGCCCGCTCACCCGCCTCCCGCTCCTCTTCTCCGGGATGGGGATCGGGGGAGCGCTCGTCCACCGCGTACCAGCCAGGGACCTGCTCTCCGTAGACATAGAGGTGGTCGTAGAGCGAGTCCAGGGGCGGCTCGGGCGAGGCGTCGGCAAACTCGACCGCCGCGATCACCTCGGCTTCGGCCTGCTCGCGGATCTTCTCGAGGTCCGCCTCCGAGATCATCTTCTCGTCGATCAGCCGCGCAGCGAAGGTCTCGATCGGATCCTTCCGCTGCCACTCCTCCACCTCCTTCTTCTCCCGGTAGACCTCGGGATCCGCGGCGGAGTGCCCGCGGTAGCGATAGGTGAACGCCTCCACCAAGGTCGGCTTGCGGTCCTCCCGCGCCAGCTGGATGTGCTCGGTGACCGTCTCGCGCACCTCGAGAACGTCCATCCCGTCCACCCGCACGCCGGGCACCCCGTAGCCCTCGGCCTTGTGGGCGAGGTCCGTGACGGCGGAATGGCGCTCGAGCGAGGTGCCCATGCCGTAGAGGTTGTTCTCGACCAGGAATACGACCGGCAGGCTCCAGAGAGCCGCCAGGTTCATGGTCTCCCCGAAGTTGCCGGTGTTCGAGGCGCCGTCGCCGAACATGCAGACGGTGACGTCGTCCTCTCCGCGGTAGTCCGAGGAGAGAGCCAGCCCCGCGGCAAGCGGCAGGTTCCCGCCGACGATCCCGTAGCCGCCCATGAAGCGGCGCTCGAGGTCGAAGATGTGCATCGAGCCTCCTCGCCCGCCCGAGGTCCCGTCGACTCGCCCGAAGAGCTCCGCCATCACCCGCTTCGGGTCGGAGCCTCGGGCGATCGCGTGCCCGTGGGTCCGGTAGGTACCGATCAGGTAGTCGTGGTCGCGCATCACCGAGGTGGTGCCGACGATCGTCGCCTCCTCGCCGATCGCCAGATGGAGGAAGCCTCCGGCCTTCGCCCGCTGGTACTGGCGGCCGGCCTCCTCCTCGAAGCGCCTGATCAGAGCCATCCTCGAGAGCAGCTCGACGCAGGTCTTCTTCGCCGGGAGCTTCACCTTCTTACCGGCCGGCGCCCGGCCGTCGCTCGAGTCCGCCTGCTTCTTCCTCTGCGCCGTTGACGTCTTGCTCTGTGCCACCTGCGTCAGCCTACTCCGGGGCAAGCTCGCGCTCAGGGTGATTCCTTCCGCCTGCGGCCTACGAAGAAGCTGCCCTGAGGGAGGCGGCCTTCGCCGCCTCCTCGAGGCGGTCGTCGCCCCAGAAGAGCTCCCCGCCAACCGCAACCGTGGGGATGCCCTTCACCCCGAGCTCGATCGCTTCCTCGGTGGCCCGCTTCAGCTCCTCCTTCACCGACTTCGTCTCGATCCCCTTCAGAACCGCGTTCGGATGGAGCTCGCAGGCGGCGGCGGCGAGGAGCACGTTGTCGACGTTGCTCATGTCGCGGCCGGCCGCGAAGACCTGGCGGAAGGCGGCGAGGCTGAACGACACCACGCGCCCCGATTCCTTCGCGTAGATTGCCGCCCGAATCGGGTTGAGGCTGTAGTT
>JBOGZE010000337.1:0-8905 GCA_050697055.1 Solirubrobacterales bacterium | reverse complement strand
GTCGAGCTCCTCGCGACGCGCCTGGATCCGGGCCTCGATTGCCTCGCGCGCGTGCTGCTTCAGGTCCTGGTCGCTCCAGTCCTTGCGGCCGACGCCGATCACCGGCACCTGGAGGGTGCCGTTGACGACCAGGTCGTAGAGCGCCTTCAGGGTCTTCTTCCTGGCCAGATCGCCGGTGATCCCGAAGATCACCAGGGCGTCGGCGGGTGGGCCCGCACCCTGTCCAGTCGCTGCCTGCACCACGGGCGCACGGTAACGGACGGGCTTAGGATGCCTCGGTCACAGAAACTCGGCGACGGAGGAGGAGCTCGATGGCACAGCTGGGAATGGTCGGCCTCGGTCGGATGGGATCGAACATGGTCCGGCGCCTGATGGGCGACGGGCACGAGTGCGTCGTCTCCAATCGCAGCCCGGAGCCGATCAAGCAGCTCGAGGGCGAGGGCGCAATCGGAGCCTCGTCGCTGGCGGAGCTGGCGGAGAAGCTGAATCCCCCGAGGTCCGTCTGGGCGATGGTCCCCGCCGGGGAGATCACCGAGAGCGTCGTTCACGACGTGGCCGACGTGCTCGAGAACGGCGACGCGATCATCGACGGCGGCAACTCCTACTACCGCGACGACATCCGGCGAGCCGAGGAGTTCGCCGGGCGGGGGATCGACTACGTCGACTGCGGCACCAGCGGCGGCGTCTTCGGCCTCGACAGGGGGTATTGCCTGATGATCGGCGGCCCCGATGCCGCCGTGGAGCGGCTCGACCCGATCTTCGCCACCCTCGCCCCCGGCGTCGACTCAGCCGGGCGAACGCCCGGCCGCAGCGGGGAGCCGGGCCCCGCCGAGAACGGCTACCTGCACTGCGGCCCGAGCGGCGCCGGCCACTTCGTGAAGATGGTCCACAACGGGATCGAGTACGGGGTAATGGCCGCCTACGCCGAGGGGCTGAACATCCTCCGCAACGCCAACGCCGGCAAGGTCGAGCGCGAGGCCGACGCCGAGACGGCGCCGCTCGAGCATCCCGAGTACTACCGGTACGACATGGACATCCCGGAGATCGCCGAGGTCTGGCGGCGAGGGAGCGTGGTCGGCTCCTGGCTGCTCGATCTGACCGCGGCAGCGCTCCAGGAGTCCCCGGACCTCTCCGACTTCGCGGGCCGGGTCTCGGACTCGGGCGAGGGGCGCTGGACCTCGATCGCGGCGATCGAGGAGGGCGTCCCGGCCGGGGTCCTCACCACCGCCTTGTACGAGCGCTTCGCCTCCCGCAACCTCGACGACTTCGCCGACAAGGTGCTGTCGGCGATGCGGAAGGAGTTCGGAGGCCACGCCGAGAAGCCCTCCTGAGCACCGGACGCGTGGGCGCTCATCGACTCGAGGTGCTCGACGACGCCGCCGCGGTCCACCGCCGCGGCGCCGAGCTGATCGCGGAGGCGGCACGCGCCGCGGTTGACGAGCGCGACCGGTTCGCGCTTGCGGCAAGTGGCGGCCGGGACCCGTGGGAGATGTACTCGCAGCTCGAGGACCAAGAGCTTCCCTGGGACCGAACCGAGATCTTCCAGGTCGACGAGCGGGTCGCCCCCGCCGGCAGCGACGAGCGCAACCTCACGCATCTGATCGCCGCGCTCTCGATCGGGGCGCAGGGCTCGCTCCGCCCGATGCCGGTCACCGATGAGAACCTGGAGGCGGCGGCCGATGACTACGCCGCCTCCCTTCCGGAGGCCCTCGACCTCGCCCACATGGGTCTCGGCCCCGACGGTCACACCGCCTCATTGGTTCCCGGCGATCCGGTCCTCGAGGTCACCGACCGCCGGGTCGCGGTCACCGGCGGGGAGTACCAGGGTGTTCGCCGGATGACCCTGACCTATCCCGCACTGAGCCAGGTCGGGACTCTGCTCTGGGTGATCACCGGCGAGAAGAAACGCGATGCACTCGCCAAGCTCATCGCCCGGGATCCCTCGATCCCGGCCGGGCGGGTCGAGCCCGGCGGCGAGTCGCTGATTCTCGCCGACCGGGCCGCCGCGTCCGATTAGCGCTGCTAAGCCGCCTCGTACTCGTCGTGGCGCCGTATCCAGAACGGCATGTCGTCTCTCTCGTCGCGCCCCTTCGGCGTGCGGTCCAGCAGGCTGTAGTAGGCCATCGCCGGCTCCAGGCCGCGGGCGGTGGTCACATACGTCCGGTAGACGGTCCCGTCCGAGAGCGAGTAGACGCTCAGACCGGGTCCCTCGGTGACGTAGCCCTTCACGTCCGTGCCCGAGCGCTCCGCCATCTGCTCGACGGCTGGCGGGATTTCGCCCTCCAGGAAGGGCTTGAGCTCCTCCTCGCTGTTCAGGAAGCCGAGCTCACGGTTGAAGTCGTCGTCGGCCGTCCTGACCCACTCGATATCCCAGCCCATCCGGTCCCGGTAGGCGTGAAGCCGCTCGAGGGGAGCACGCGAGGCGAGCAGCAGGGTGGTGTCCCTCGCCTTCAGGTGGGGGACCTGCGGGGCGAGTGTGTCCGTGATCGAGGAGCAGACGGTGCAGCCCGCCTCGTAAGGCGGCCCGAACATGAAGTGGTAGATCATCAACTGGGAGCGGCCGTCGAAGAGGTCCGCCAGCGACTTCGTCCCATCCGCCGTCTCGAACTTGTAGTCCTTCTCGACCGGAACCCATGGAAGCGCCCGGCGCTTCTCGGCGAGCTCCTCGTTGCGCCGGGTGAGCTCCTTCTCTTCCTTGAGCAGTCCGTCGCGCTCCGCCTGCCACTCCTCTTGCGTTCCGACCTTGTGCTCCGGCATCGGTATCTCCTTCCTCGGTCCGTCTGTGGGCTTATATTGTTAGCGAAATGGCTAACGACGTGTTCAGGGCCCTCGCCCACCCGACTCGCCGCGACATCGTCGAGCGGTTGAGCGCCGGGGCGACCACCGTCGGCGAGGCGACCCAGGACCTCGGCGTCTCGAAGCCGACCATATCGCGGCACGTGAGGTTGCTCGAGGATGCCGGGGTGGTGAGCAGGGTGATCGACGGCCGCACCCATCGCCTCGCCCTTCGCCCTGAGGCGCTCGAGGAGACCGCGGCCTGGATAGAGGGCCAGCGAGCCCGCTGGGAGCGCCTCTTCGACGTCGTCGGCGATTATCTGGAGGAGCGAAAGGAGCGCGGATGACCGAGCGGCGCGAGTTCGAACTGCGAATCGAACGCACCTTCGACGCCTCCGCGGAGGAGGTGTTCGATGCCTGGACCAGCGAGGAGGTGCTGAAGCGCTGGTTTCACTCCGCGCCGGACTGGGATACGCCGACCGCAGAGGTCGACCTGCGGGTCGGGGGGAAAGTCCGGGTCGCGATGCGCGAGCCGGATGGGACCGAGCACGCGATGGGGGGCGAGTACACGTTGATCGAACGGCCGAATCGGCTGGCGCTCACCTGGAGCTTCGACGAGAACCCCGGGAACCAGCAGACGATCGAGCTCGAGTTCATCGAGCGCGAGGGCCGGACCACCGTGGTGCTGATCAACAGCGGGATCTCGACCGAGAAGAGACGGGATGAACAGGACTGGGGGTGGAACGGCTGCTTCGACAGCCTCGACCGCGCGCTCGCGGCCTGAGGGCACCGGAGCTCTTTCAGGCGGCTCAGGCCTCGCGCCAGCCGAAGTAGATGCTGCTGTGCGGGAAGTTCGGGCAGAAGCCGTACGAGTCCTCTGGCTCGAAGCCCCACTTGGAGATCTTCTCGCGGAGGCTGTCGGCCAGCTCCGTGCCCGTCTGCTTGACCACCAGGGCCTTGCGGGGCCAGCGGTCCTTCTCGACATTCAGCTTGCCTCCGTTGCCCGCCGCCGCCGGGGCCTCGCCGATCCCGGGGGCGATCACCGGCTGCGGCCAGCGGCCCTTCTTGTCCATCTCGGCGGCGTAAGCCTCCCGTCCGGCGGCGTACTCGGGACGGTCGCGGTAGACGATCCAGTAGTCATCCCACTCCGTCGAGCTGGACCCGGTCCCGCTCTGACTGCTGCGCGTCCGCCACGGAAACACGCCGTAGGCGTCCTCGGGGTGGACTCCGACCGTCTCCCGGTAGCGCGGGAGGAAGCGGTTGAGCTGCCTGGTGCTGCTCCGCATCCGCATTCCCGGATAGATCCGATGAGCAACGATCGCGGCCCCGCCGCCTGCCTTGGCCGGTTCCGTCGGGTCGGGGGCTGCGGCGGGGTCCGGTGCGCCGGCCTCGGCGCGCAGCTTCGCGTACTCGGCGTCGTCGATCGCCCCGGAGGCGCGCAGCTTCGCGATCCGAGCGAGCCTCTCGGGATCCGGCGTCGGCAGCGGGTCACCCGGCGCACCGAGGGGCGCCGACGGGCCGCCCCCGTACATCTCCTGCAGCTTCTGTGCCTCGGCGATGATGTCGCCGAGCTCGCCCACGGTCGCTTCCGCCGGCGCCTGCATCTCAACCGTTTGGGTCGGCTCGATTCGGATCGGTCCGAACTGCTGCGCCTCGGAGGGAGGGGCGAGATTCGGGCGTGCGGCCTCGTACTCGGGGCGGTCCCGGTAGAGGTAGAGGAGGGCGGAGCCCTCGTCGAGCCTCATCGGCACGAAGCCGTAGCTGTCCTCGGGCCGCAGGCGGAGCTGCCGGATGTACGACAGCGGGTCGAGGGTGCGGACGTCGTCGATCACCGTCTCGGGCATGGACCCAGCCTAGGCCCTAGCCGGGTCGGTCTCGAACCAGCGCGCGAGTCGGTCCTTGCTCATTACCTGGGAGGGTTCGACCTGGCGACTGAACGAGTCGCGCAGGTCCTGGCCGGCCTCGGGCTCGCTCGCCCAGCCCTCGAACAGCTTCTCGGAGAAGCCCGGCTGTGGGAAGCGGCCCCAGGCAAAGGACCAGTCGTAGTGCTCGGCGGCGCGGGCGTCCCGCCATCCCTCGTAGCCGCTGAGGCTCGGCTTCGGCCCTGAGAGCGCATCGGCGATGTAGATCGCCTGCTCGACCGCGTCGGCGATCCCCTGGGCGGTTCCCGGATGCTTGAAGTGGCAGGCGTCGCCCAGCAGCGCCCACCCAGGGCCGGTGGGCTTGCGGAAGAACCCTCGCATCAGCGACTCCGGGGCGACGATCAGGTCGCTGACCATCTCGCCGCGATCGAGGTCCTCCGGCGGGATCGTCTCCGGGAACCGCCGGAGCACCTCGAGGTACCTGCGAGCACGCTCTTCCCTGGTACCGCGCGTGATCTGTCCGTCGCCGGTGGCGACCAGGAGGTGCAGCCCGTCCTCGACCGCCCAGCGGCTGATCATCGCGTCCTCCCTGATGTCGAGGGTTCCGTAATCCCTGGCGGGGATCCCGGCCCAGTAGCCGAAGAGGAATGCGATCTCGCCCCGCTGCGGTCGCTCCTTCTCGACACCGAGCCGGCCGGCAACCGTCGAGCCGCGGCCGTCGGCGCCGAAGACCCACTTCGCTCCGATCCGCTCGCCGCTCTCCAGGACCACCCCCGAGACGGGGTCCTCGTCGCTGCCGGAGCCGATCAGCTCGACGACCCGTGCGCCGAAGCGCCCCTCCGCGCCCGCGTTCAGGGCGGTGTCGACGATCGCCTTATCGAGGGCCGAGCGGCGGGGCCCCATCCCGCGGTCGAAGCCGTCGATCGGAGTGAACGCCCCGGCGGTCTCATGTCCCATCCCGATCACTTGCCATTCGAGCAGCGGCACCCGATGGGCGGACCGCAGGGTGTCGAGGACGCCGAGCTGCTCGAACCGGGCCACCGTGTTCGGAAAGCAGAAGTGCGTCGAGACCGTCTCGCTGGGAAACGTGTCCCGGTCGACGACCAGGACGTCCCAGTCCCGCTCGGTCAGTGCGATCGCCAGGGTCGAGCCCGCGCAGCGGGCGCCAATGATGATCGCGTCGTATTCCTTCTCCCCAGTCACGGCTGCTGGGACCAGCGTACCCCTCGAAGCAGGGCCCCTTCGTGAGCCCGGTCACCCCCCTCCCAGGGCCGCTCGAGCCTGATCCCTGTCCCGGTAGGTGTCGAAGCGAACGGCGAGCCCCTCCCGGAAGCTCCACAGGTGTGCCCCACGCCCCTCGATCTGCGCGCCGCTGCCCTTGCCCCGGCCCGTCCAGTGGATCAGCACCAGGATCCGGTCCCCCGATTGGATGACCGAGGTCAGTCGCCTGGGGGCTCTCCACGGTGCAGTTGTACACGTGGGATCCACCGCGGTACCGCCCGCCGGTATTCCTCGTACTCGGGGCCGAAGCGGGCGACCAGATCGGGCTCCTCGATCAGGGGGATGTAGGTGAGGTTGGCGAGGGCGAAGATCCCGAACACGATCAGGATCGCGGGGGAGCCGAGGATCGCCGCCTCACCCAGCAGCACCAGGCCGACCCCGGTGATCATCGGGTTGCGGACCCGCCGGTAGGGGCCGCGGACGACCAGCTTGCGGGTTGGATCCCAAGGCGCCAGCGTTCCCTCGCCTTCCTTGCCGAAGAGGGCGATCGTCTCGATCGCCAGCCGCAAGCCGCCGAGAATCAGCATCGCCCCCACCACCATGACGAGCACGGTCGGCACCCCGGGCAGCTCCCAGCCGACCTCGACCCCGTAAGCGGAGACGAGCAGGACCGGGATCACGATCGCCACGCTCGTCGGCAGCAGCAGAACCGAGAGAAGCTGGCGCCAGACGGGAGGGCCGGAAGCCGAGGTCATCGAGGCCGTATCTTGAGGAAACGACACCCAACCCGAAAGGCTCGGAGAATGAATCAACGCAAGCTTGGATCTCTCAGCGTCTCCGCCCTCGGGCTCGGCTGCATGGGCATGTCCGCGTTCTACGGAACCACCGACGAGGACGAGTCGATTGCCACGATCCAGCGCGCGCTCGAGCTCGGGATCAACTTCCTCGACACCGCCCAGCTCTACGGCCCGCTCACCAACGAAGAGCTGGTCGGCCGAGCGATCAGGGGGAAGCGGGACGAGTACGTGATCGCGACCAAGTTCTCTCGCCGGATGGACGACGCGACGCCCGGCGACATGTCCACTGTGGGTCCACCTGACGGCTCCGCCGAGCACGTGAAGAGCTCGATCGAGGGCTCGCTGCAGCACCTCGGCACCGACCACGTCGATCTCTTCTACCAGCACCGCGTCGACCCCGATGTCCCGATCGAGGAGACGGTCGGCGCGATGGCGGAGCTGGTGCAGGAGGGGAAGATCCTCCACATCGGGCTCAGCGAGGCCGCTCCGGAGACGATCCGGCGCGCCCACGCCGTCCACCCGATCACCGCGGTGCAGACCGAGTACTCGCTATGGACTCGCGACCCCGAGGCCGAAGTCCTGCCCACCTGCCGGGAGCTCGGAATCGGATTCGTCCCCTACTCGCCGCTCGGGCGCGGCTTCCTCTCCGGACGCTTCTCCTCGCCCGATGAGATCGCCCAGGACGACTTTCGCCGCACCCAGCCACGCTTCCAAGGCGAGCGCTGGGACGCGAACCGGCCGATCCTGGAGAAGATCAAGGAGATCGCCTCCGAGAAGGAGATCACCCCCGCCCAGCTGGCGCTCGCGTGGGTGCTCGCCCAGGGCGAGGACGTGGTCCCGATCCCGGGCACGAAGCGCCGCACCTACCTCGAGGAGAACGCCGCGGCGGTCGAGGTGGAGCTCACCGACGACGACCTGGCGCGGATCGAGGCGGAGCTGCCGGAGCCGGCGGGCGAGCGCTACAACGAAGTGGGAATGGCCGCCGTCAACCTGTGAGTCAGAGCCGCTCGGCCGCGTCGCCGCGGCCGATCAGCACCTCGGCAACCATCGACGGCGGGAAGAGGCCGTGGTCGATGACGCCCGGGATCGCCGCGAGGAGCGTCGCCAGCTCGCCGGGGTCGGCGATCTCGCCGAGGTAGTCGGCGATCACGCCGCCGTCGGGACTGGGCGGTGTCCCCGCCCGCAGGTTCACCTCGCCCAGCTCACCGGACAACCGGAGCATCGTCGAGGCGAGGCCGAAGGGGGAGAGCTCGAGGGGGATCGGGGCGCCAATCCGCTCCACCGGCTTGGTCGAGTCAGCGATCACGACGAAGCGCTCGGCGGCGGCGGCGACGATCTTCTCCCGGGTGTGGGCGCCGCCGCCGCCCTTCACCAGCCACCGATCCGGGGCGACCTGGTCGGCGCCGTCGATCGCGACGTCGAGCGCCTCGATCGTGTCGAAGCCCTCGACCGTGATCCCGAGTTCGCGAGCACGCTTCTCGGTCGCCGGCGAGGTCGGGACGCAAGTCAGGTCGAGGCCGCGGTCGGCGAGGGCAGGGAGCAGGTGGGCGACGGTGGAGCCGGTGCCGAGCCCGACGGTCATCCCGTCGTCGACCAGCTCGGCGGCCGCCTCGGCGGCGAGCTTCTTCTCGGCGTCCAGATCGGCGGCGCTCACGGCGGTGGAATCTATTTGCCCAGGGGTACACGGGTCGCAACGGGGGTGCAACGTGCGACCCCGTAGGATCGATGCGAGACCCTAGGAACAATCGCATGGCAGTCACCGCGAAACGCCGCACCGACATCGAGCAGCTCTCCATCAACACGATCAGGACGCTCTCGATCGACGCGATCCAGAAGGCCAACTCCGGCCATCCGGGGACGCCGATGGCGCTGGCGCCGGTGGCCTATGTCCTCTGGCAGCGCTTCCTCCGCTTCGATCCCGAGAACCCGATCTGGCCGAACCGCGACCGCTTTGTCCTCTCCAACGGCCACGCCTCGATGTTGCTCTACTCGCTCCTGCACCTGACCGGGGTTCGGGCGGTCGATCCCGACTACGAGGTGGTCGGCGAGCCCGCGGTCAGCCTCGACGACATCAAGCGCTTCCGGCAGCTCGACTCCAAGTGCCCCGGGCACCCGGAGTACCGCTGGACCTCGGGAGTGGAGACGACCACCGGCCCGCTGGGCCAGGGGATCGCCACCAGCGTCGGGATGGCGATCGCCTCGAAGTGGCTGGCGGCCCGCTTCAATCGCCCGGACGCGGAGCTCTTCGAC
>JBOGZE010000336.1:0-7738 GCA_050697055.1 Solirubrobacterales bacterium | reverse complement strand
TTGGCTGAGCCTCGCTTCGGCTTGGGCTTCGTCTTCGTCTTCGCACCGTCGGCGACCGCTCCGTCGCTGCCGGCGCCGTCGGTGGTCACCTCACCCTCGATCGCCCCCTCGACCGGGGCCGAGCCGTTCCCTTCGCCGGCCGCCGACTCGACCACCAGCGCCACCGCGCTCACCCGGTCGCCTGACTTCAGATCCATCACCCTGACGCCCTGGGTCGGCCGACCCATCTGCGAGATGCCTGAGACTCCGGTGCGCTGCACCATCCCGTTCTGGGAGATGAAGATCAGCTCCTGGTGCGGCCGGACGATTAGGGCGCCGGCGAGCTTGCCCTTCTTCGTCGTCAGCTTCGCGGTCAGCACCCCCTTGGTGCCGCGCCCCTTGACCGGATACTCGGAGACCGGGGTGCGCTTGCCGTACCCGTTCTCGGTCACCACGAAGAGCTCGGTGTCGTTGCGCGCCACGTCCATCGAGAGCACCCGGTTGCCCGAGTCGGAGACGTTCATCCCCTTGACACCGGAGGTGTCGCGGCCCATCGGCCGCGCCGCCTTCTCGTTGAAGCGCGCGGCATGGCCGGAGGCGGAGACCAGGATGATGTCCTCCTTGCCCGAGGTGAGGCGGACCTGGACCAGCTCATCGCCCTTGCGGATCTTGATCGCAATGATCCCGTCGGCGCGAATCGGGGTGTCGTAGTCCTTGAACTCGGTCTTCTTCACCATCCCCTTGGCGGTGGCGAAGACGAGGTACTTCCCCTCGCTGAAGTCGCGCGTCGGCTTCACTGCCATCACCCGCTCCCCGTCGCGCAAGGGCAGCACGTTGACCAGGGCACGGCCCTTCGCCGTCCGCGACCCCTCGGGGAGCTCGTAGACCTTGAGCCGGTAGACCTTGCCCTTGTTGGTGAAGAAGAGCAGGTAGTCATGGGTCGAGCAGATGTGCAGGTGCTCGATGTAGTCCCCCTCCTTCAGGTCCATCCCCATCACCCCGCGGCCACCGCGGCGCTGCTGGCGGTAGGTGGCCAGCGGCAGGCGCTTGGCGTAGCCCGACTTGGTCAGCGAGATCACCATCTGCTGGTCGGCGATCACATCCTCGATGTCGAGCTCGCCCTCGGCCTTGCTGATCTCGGTGTGCCGCTCGTCGCCGTACTTCTCGGCGATCTCGTTGAGCTCGTCCTTGACCAGCTTCAGCACCTTCGCCTCGTCGGCGAGGACCGCGCGGAGCTCCTTGATCCGCTTGACCAGCTCCTTGTGCTCCTCCTTGATCTTGCCGGCCTCGAGCGCCGTGAGCCGCTGAAGGCGCATGTCGAGGATCGCCTGGGCCTGGGCTCGGCTGAGCTCGAACTTCTCGATCAACCCCTCGCGCGCCACATCCGGATCGGCCGAGCCCCTGATCAGCTTGATCACCGCGTCGAGCTTGTTGAGCGCGATCAGGAGGCCATCGAGGATGTGGGCGCGCGCCTCGGCGCGGGCGAGCTCGAACTGCGTCCGCCTTGTGACCACCTCCCGCTGATGGACGACGTAATGGCGGATCGCCTCCAGCAGGCTCAGGGTCCGCGGCACCCCATCGACGAGGGCAACCATGTTGATCCCGAAGCTCTGCTGCATCTGGGTGCGCTTGTAGAGCTGGTTGAGGACCACCTTGGCCGGGTCCCCACCGCGCTTCAGCTCGATCACGATCCGCATCCCTGAGCGGTCTGACTCGTCTCGAAGATCCGAGACGCCACCGATCTTCTTGTCCCGGACGAGGTCGGCGATCTTGGTAATCAGCCCCCCCTCGCCGCCCTTCTTCACCATGAAGGGGAGCTCGGTGACGACGATTGCCTCCTTGCCGCCCTTGAGTGGCTCGACGTGGGCTTTGGCCCGAACTCGGATCGAGCCGCGCCCGGAGGCGTAGGCGCCGCGGATCCCGTCGGTACCCATGATCGTCGCGCCGCCGGGGAAGTCCGGCCCCTTGACGTGCTTCATCAGGCCCTTGAGATCGATCTCGGGGTCGTCGATGTAGGCGCTGACCGCGGCGGTCACCTCGCGCAGGTTGTGCGGAGGGATGTTGGTCGCCATCCCGACGGCGATCCCGGCGGCGCCGTTGACCAGCAGGTTCGGGAAGCGCGACGGAAGCAACAGCGGCTCCTGCGTGCGCTCGTCGTAGTTGGGCCCGAAGTCGACGGTGTCGGCGTCGATGTCCCGGAGCATCTGGGTGGCCAGCGGACCGAGGCGGGCTTCGGTGTTATGGCTGACAAAGCCGTTGGTGAGGAAGGAGTGGTCGTCGCTTTCGACCTTGAGTGAGTAGACGGGCTGGACACCGGCGTCGGCCACCGACTCCACCTCGGCGTAGAAGTAGTCGCCGGAGACGAGGGGCTCGACGACGGCCCGCGCCTCCTCCGACGTCACCCGCTCGAGGATCGCGGTCCCGCTCTGCTCCCATCGCTCGATTCGATCGACGTTGTTGCGTCGCAGCCACCTGGCATCCGTTCGGCTGCCACCACCCTCGGCGCGCAGGTAGTCGGCGATGAACGGAACGCAGTCGCGACTCAGGGCGCGGCTCATCGTCGGGATTGCAGCGAGCTCGCGCTCAAGCTTCCTTTGCTTGGAGCCGAGGAACCCAACCTTGGCCGCGAAATGCCTGGCATCGCGGCGGTTGCTGATCACGACCTTGAACTCGCCCTTCTCGTAGCGACAGATCCGCGCAACCACCCCGGACTCGAGCAGGAGGAGCTGGACGTCACGCGCGAGCCGCTCGCTGTAGGTCGAGTACGAGATCTGAATCGTCTTGTGGGGAAGAAGCGAGGAGCTGCCGTCGCCATGGAACAAGCTCTGCAGGAAGGCTCGCTTGAACGAAGGGCCGGAGCGCCAAACTCGCTCCGGAACCACCTTGTCTCGGCTCGCCGCCGCTATGGGCGCGAGCGGGCTTCGTCTGAGGCTCTCGAGATTGTGAACGTCGAGCTCGTGCAGAACGCTCCCGGAGGCGATCTCCCGCGCATAGACGTATCGCGGACCGCCGACATGTGAGTCGTAGGCCTCGACCACGGTGCTGAAGTAGTCGGCGTCCAGGTTGTTGAACCCGGCTCGCTCGGCGCTGATCCAGCCTTCGGAGACGAACGCGCCAAGCAGCAGCGCCAGCTGCCTCTCTCCGGCCGAGAGAGCCTCCATCGGCTCTTGCGGCGTACGAGACAGGAGCACTTGATCCCCGGGTTCGATCTCCTCGAGAAGCTTCCAGAGCAGAAGTGGAACGCCGGCCATGTCGACCAAGCAGAGAACCGGGTGATTGTGGGTCCCGGTGATCTCGTGGCCTACAGAGGTCCGCAGGCGCAGCGTTGGGTGCTCTCCTGAGTGAAAGAGCTTGCTCGCCCGGACCGGCCGCCCGAGGCGGTCCAGCACCTCGAGCTCGACGTCATTGTCGGATTCAGGCTGGGCCTCAGGAACGACCTCGTCGATCCGGATCGTCCCCTGTGGGGTCGCCACCCGGGTGTCGCCGGCAACGCAGTAGCGCATTGCCGCCGCCGGGTCATCGTCGATCGAGCCGAAGTTGCCCTGGCCGTCGACCAGCGGGTAGCGCAGGGAGAACTCCTGCGCCATCCGGACCAGCGTGTCGTAGATCGCCGAGTCGCCGTGCGGGTGGTACTTGCCCATCACCTCCCCGACGATGAAGGCGCACTTGCGGTACGGCCGGTTCGGCTGAAGCCCGAGGTCGTGCATCGCGTAGAGGACGCGGCGGTGCACGGGCTTGAGGCCGTCGCGGACGTCGGGCAGTGCCCGGCCGACGATCACGCTCATCGCGTAGTCGAGATAGGACGAGCGCATCTCCTTCTCGAGCTCGCGCGCCTCGATGTTGCCGGTCAGCGCCTCCAGGGCGGCGTCGCCGTCGGTAGGGGCAGGACTAGACATCAAGGAACCTCACATCGCGTGCGTGCCGCTCGATGAAGTCCTTCCGCGGCTCGACCTTGTCGCCCATCAGGTCCGAGAACACCTGCTCGGTGTTGAGCGCCGCGGCGTCGTCGATGGCGACCTGCTGCAGGGTCCGGCTGCCAGGATCCATCGTCGTCTCGCGGAGCTGCTCCGGGTTCATCTCGCCGAGCCCCTTGAATCGCTGGAGCTGTACGCCCTCGCGCGCCAGCTCGAGCACCTGGCGCCGGAGCTCGCCGAACGAGTCCGCCTCCGCTTCCTTCTCGCCGAGCGCGACCACGAAGGGCGGCTGGCCCACCTGGGCGACGAGCTTCGCGTGTGCCTCGAACAGCTCGCGGTAGGCGTTCGATTCGAACAGCTTCTTCGGCATCCGATGATCGCGGGCGAGACCGCTGCGCCGATGGGTCCCCTTGACCAGGAGGCTGCTCTTGTTGGAGTCGACCAGCTTGGTCTCATACGCCCTGTCCTTGGGGTCCTTGGCCCGGAACAGCTTCGCGGCCGCGGCCATCGTCTTCGCCTGGGACTCGAGCAGGTGCGACTCAGCTATGAAGTCGATCACCTCGTGACCGAACTCCGCCCGCAGGGTCGAGAGCCATCCCTCGAACGCCTTGTAGTGGCGGGTGATGTCCTGCCAGCGGCGCTTGCCGAGCTTCCGCTGCTTGCCATCGGCATCCATCACGTTGAACTCCTCGAGCTTGTCGCGCAGCAGCAGCTCCTCCAGCTCGGCCTCGCGCTCGATCCACACCTCCTGGCTGCCCTGCTTGAGCTTGTAGAGCGGTGGCTTGGCGATGTAGACGTAGCCGGCCTCGATCAGCTCCGGCATCTGCCGGTAGAGGAAGGTGAGGACCAGGGTGCGGATGTGAGCGCCGTCGACGTCGGCGTCGGTCATCAGCACGACCTTGTGGTAGCGGGCGTCGGCCAGGTCGAACTCGTCGTGGACCCCGGTACCGATCGCCGTGATCAGCGCCTGGATCTCGTTGTTGGCGAGCACCTTGTCGATCCGACTCTTCTCGACGTTGATGATCTTGCCGCGCAGCGGCAATACGGCCTGGGTGTTGCGGTCGCGGCCCTGCTTCGCCGAGCCGCCGGCCGAGTCGCCCTCGACGATGAAGAGCTCGGCGTCACGCGGGTCCTTGACCGAGCAGTCGGCGAGCTTGCCGGGGAGGGTTGAGTTCTCGAGCGCCGACTTCCGGCGGGTGAGATCGCGGGCCTTGCGGGCGGCATCGCGAGCTCGTGCCGCGTCGACGGCCTTGACGAGGATTCGCCGCGCGTCCCCGGGGTTCTCCTCGAGGAACTCCCCGAGCTTCCGGTTGACGACCTCCTTCACCAGCCCCTCCACCGGAGGGTTGCCGAGCTTCGTCTTGGTCTGCCCCTCGAACTGCGGGTCGGCGAGCTTCACCGAGACCACCGCGGTTAGCCCCTCGCGCACGTCCTCGCCGCTCAGGTTCTCGTCCTTCTCCTTCAGCAGGCCCTTGTTGCGCGCGATCGAGTTCAGGGTCCGGGTGAGTGCCGAGCGGAATCCCGACATGTGAGTGCCGCCCTCATGCGTGTTGATGTTGTTGGCGAAGCTGAAGGTGGCCTCCTGGTAGGAGGAGTTCCACTGCATCGCCACCTCGACCTGGCCTTCGTCGGTCTCGCCCTCGAAGTAGGCGATCTTGCGGTGGAGCGGGTCCTTGCTCTCGTTCAGGTGCTTGACGAAGTCCGCGATCCCACCCTTGTATTGGAACTCGACCTTCTCGCCGGCGCCACGCTCGTCGATCAGCTCGACCCGTAGGCCGCGGGTGAGGAAGGCGGTCTCTCGAAGCCGCTCGGCGAGAGTCTCGAAGTCGAACTCGATCTCCTCGCCGAAGATCTCCATGTCCGGGATGAAGGTGATGGTGGTGCCGGTGCTCTTCACGGTGCGGCCCTTCTTGAACTTGGTGAGTGGCTTGCCGCGCTCGTACTCCTGCTCCCAGACGTGGCCGTCGCGCCAGACCTCGAGATGGAGCTTCTCCGAGAGGGCGTTCACAACCGAGACGCCAACGCCGTGGAGTCCCCCGGAGACCTTGTAGCCGCCACCGTCGCCGAACTTGCCGCCGGCGTGGAGGGTGGTGAGGACGACCTCGGCCGCGGGCTTGCGCATCTTCGGGTGCTTCTCGACGGGAATGCCCCGGCCATCGTCGACCACGGTGACGCTGTTGTCGGGATGCAGGGTGGCGATCACCTTGTTGGCGTGCCCGGCAATCGCCTCGTCCACCGAGTTGTCCACAACCTCGTAGACCAGGTGGTGGAGGCCGCGCGGCCCGGTCGAGCCGATGTACATGCCGGGGCGCTTCCGGACCGCCTCGAGGCCCTCGAGGACCGTGATGTCCTTGGCCGCGTAGCCGGAGCCGCCAGCGCGCTTGGCCGGCGGGCGCTTGCTGGAGGGCTTGGAGTTGTTGGAAGCCTTTGATCCGGCAGCGGTTTTTGTGGCCGCCGATTTGGTCCTGGTGGTTTTTGTGGCCGCCGATTTATTCCTCGACGCCGCCCGCTCAGGGGTCTTCGCCACTACTTTCCTTTCGTCAAATCATGGAAAACCCCGACCCGTCAGCTTGGCGCGTGGTACTCCGTGCAAGCCTGGCCGAGGTTTCGCTCCAGTTCATATAAGTCTACCAGTCGGGAAGCGCGGAACGACCCGCTGGGGCCCGCGAAATCCCTGCAAATCGCGTATAAACTGGAATCTTAGCGGGGAATCTCGCCGAGCTGAAAACGAAGGCGCTCGAATCGCATATCCGGGGGCAATTTCGACCGTAATTTGGTCGCGATCTGACCCTCCAGGAGGTCCAGTTCCTGCGCCCAGGTGGCCGATTCGCAGGCAACGGTGACCGTGCCGTCGCGCTCCGAGACGGGGCTGGCGGCGGCCGCGATCCGCTCGCCGACCGCCTCCGCCCAGGCGCTCTGCACCGCCGCCAGCGGGGTCGCCGGTTCCACCGACTCGATCGCGCCGCGTAGCGCTTCGCCGAGCGGGCGCGGGGTGCGACGCCGCCGGGACATCATCATGCGGCCTCCTTCAGGGTGGCCATCGACCCCTCCCTCATCGCGATCCGCAGCGCCCCTTCGCTCCCGGGGACATGGCCGGGCTCGGTCGCCGTGATCAGCGCCTGCCCCGAGTCGGCGACGGTCCCGACGAGAAGGCCCCGGTGCTCGGGGTCGAGCTCGCTCATCACGTCGTCGAGCAGCATCAGCGGCGCCGGGCGGCCGGCCTCGAGGAGCGCGGCGCGCTCGGCGAAAAGGAGTGCGAGCAACGCCACCCGCTGCTCGCCCTGGGAACCGAAGCGACGCAGGGTGCGGCCAGCTATGCGGAGCTCGACCTCGTCGAGCTGGGGGCCGTAGGAGATGTAGGCGCGGCCCAGGTCCGCGGCTCGGCGGCGCTCCAGCTCAGCCAGCAGCGCCTCGCGAGCGCCCGCGGCCCGGGGCCGGTAGGCGACCTCTACCGCGGGTAGCCCGAGCTCGCCGGCGTGCTCGACGAAAGTGCCCTTGAGCGCGGCCACCGCCTCTGACCGCGCTTCCATCAGCGGCTCCGCCTCTCTCGCCAGCTGTTCATCCCAGGTGGCGAGCGAGTCCGACGCCGCCATCCCGGCGCGCACTCGCGCAACCAGGGCGTTGCGCTGGGCCAGGGTCCGCCCGAAGCGCCCTCGGAGATCGGAGCGGGCCGGCCAGAGGGCGGCACAGAGCCGGTCGAGGTGCGCGCGGCGATGCGCCGGCGCCCCCTTGATCAGTTGCAGGCGGTCCGGGTGGAAGACGCTGAGCAACGGCCGCTCGCCCGGAGCGCCGCGCAGCGCGCGCCCGTCCAGCCGGTGCCGGCGCTCGCCGGCGCGGTCGAGGGC
>JBOGZE010000335.1:0-2858 GCA_050697055.1 Solirubrobacterales bacterium | reverse complement strand
TTCGGGCGAATGAATAGAGAACGAGGAACCGGTTGCCGCGAGAGACCCCGTCGCGGTAGACGCGATCGAAGTCGCCGCTGCGCGAGAGGCGGCGGCGACGCGGCGAGTCCGGGCGCTCGGCGTCCCCCAACAGGGGGTCAGGCGCTTGCGGCCCTTATGCCGCCGTCGCATCAGGATTGCCCGCCCGGAGCGAGTGCGGCTGCGCGCTCGAAACCCGTGGGTCCGAGCCCGCTTGCGCTTCTTCGGCTGGTAGGTCCGCTTCATTCGAGGAGCCCGTGATCGGGGGCGGGAAGGGACGGCAGTATACGGCGTGACGCCCGATCGCCCTCGGGGCTGCAGCCGGGACCGCGAGGAGATTTTCACCGCGCTTTGCAAGGAGCCGCGGAGCCAGCCCCTTCCACTCCCGAGGGCCGTGACTATGATCGCCCGCTCGGACCCCTGGCCTCGCCGGCCAAGCTGACAAGTGGAGGAAGACGTTCCGAGGCCCACCCCCGATGCTGCTCATGACCTGGCCGCGACCTGGCGCCAGGCACAGGAGGAGCTCCGAGCCTCGGTCTCAGACTCCACCTACCAGCTCTGGTTCGAGCAGCTGCGCCCCGTCTCGAGGCGCGGCCCGATCATTTTCCTCACCGGCCCCCGTCACGTCCTCCGCTGGGTCGGCAAGCGCTATCCCGAGCTCGTCCGCGCCGCCCTCCGCAAGGGCGGATCGGGGCTCCGGGAGTTCGAGCTCGTCACCTCCGAGCACGCCCACGGACAGTCAAAGCCGCAGGGCACGGCGGAGGTCGCCGCCCGGGTCGCCCTCAATCCCGCCTACACCTTCGAGCGCTTCGTCATCGGGCCGGGGAACCAGTTCGCCCACGCGGCCGCCCTCGCGATAGCCGAGGCCCCGGGCGAGGCCTACAACCCCCTCTTCCTCCATGGCCCTCCCGGCCTGGGAAAGACCCATCTACTCGGCGCGATCGCCAACTACCTCCATTTCCACAATCCCCAGCTGACCATCCATTACACCACCGCCGAGTGCTTCACCAACGAGTTCGTCTCTTCTCTTCAGGGCACCGGGATCGAGGAATTCAAGCGGCGCTACCGCCGCGCCAACGTCCTCCTGATCGACGACGTCCAGTTCCTCCAGGGCAAGGCCCGCACCGCCGACGAGTTCTTCCACACCTTCAATGCGCTCTATGAAGCCGGCGCCCAGCTTGTCCTCACCGCCGACCGCCTCCCCGGCGAGCTCTCCGCTCTAGCCGCGCGTCTCCGCGACCGCTTCGAATGGGGCCTCACGGTCGCCCTCGAGCCTCCCGACCTGCCGACCCGGCTCGTCTTCCTCGCCAACCTCACGCGTGAGCGAAGTGAGCAGGTCGCTCCCGAGGCCCTCCGCGCGATTGCCTCGCGGGCGATCTCGAATCTGCGTCTCCTGGAAGGCGCTCTGACCCGAATCCTCGCCCTCGGCTCCCTCACCTCCTCCGCGATCACTCCCGAGACCGTCGACCGTGCCCTCCCTGGCGCCGCCACCGGCGCGCTCGTCGCCAAGCCCGAGGTTGCCCAGATTCAGCAGACGGTCGCCACTCGCCTCGAAATCCCCGTCGAACGCCTTCTCTCGCCCAGCCGGGTCGCCCCGATCGCCCGTGCCCGCCAGCTCGCCATGTACCTGACCCGCGAGCTCACCGATCTCTCCCTCCCCGAGATCGCTGCCGCCTTCAACCGCCGGGACCACACCACCGTCATCCATGCAATCCGTAAGGTCGAGGCCCGAGCCGTCGAGGATGCCGCCCTTGCTCGCACGATTGAGCAGCTGACCTCGGACCTCGCCGCTCCCGGAATCGATCGTGACCGAACGGATTGAGAGAATCGCTTCGTCGCTTCGCCTTCTGCACATGTCCACCCTTTCCACAACCCTTATTACTCCTAAGCCAACTCAACGCAAATGAAGATCAAGGCCACAAGGCAGGCACTACTCGACGGCCTTCTGGTTGTCTCTCGTGCTGTCTCGGCTCGAGCCGCCCTTCAAGCGCTGTCCGGGATCCTGATTACGGCTGAAGAATCCGTGCGTCTTCGGGCAACCGACATGGAACTCGGTCTCGATGTCGGTCTCGAGGCTGAGATCGAGGGCTCCGGCGCGGTCGTTCTCCCCGGGCGCCTCCTGGTCGAGGTGGTCCGCTCCCTTCCCGATGGTCCCGTGACCCTGGCTTTGCGAGAGGCGGAGCGTGACGTCGAGATCACCGCCGGCTCGTCTCGCTTTCACCTTCGCACCCTCCCAGCTGACGACTTTCCTCGTTTCCCCGAGCCCGAGGGTGATCCGATCGAGCTTCCGGCCAAAGCGCTCCAGGAGACGATCAACCGGGTCGCCCGTGCGGCATCGCGAGACGAGGCCCGGCCGGTCCTCACTGGGGTCCTGGTGACCACCGAGGGGGACCAGCTGACCATGGTCGCTACCGATTCCTATCGCCTCGCGGTCAAGCGGACGAAGCTGGAGACGGCTGTGGACAACGGCCTCGAGGCCAACGTTCCCGCCCGGGCCCTGCGCGAGCTCGCTCGCCTGATCGACGCCGCCGGGGATGAAACGCTGCGCGTCTGGCTCACCCGCAACCAGGCGCTCTTTCGGGTTGGAACGGTCTCGCTCAGCTCCCGCCTGATCGATGGTCAGTTCCCGAACCATCGCCAGCTGCTGCCGGAGTCCTACGAGCACGAGGTGAAGCTGCCGCGCTCGGAGCTGCTCGAGGTGACCCGGCGGGTCTCCCAGCTCGCCCAGCGCAATGCGGCGCTGCGGCTCTCGTTCTCGGAGGGGGAGCTGGTGGTCTCGGCCGAGACCCCCGACCTCGGCGATGCCCGCGAGGGCCTCCCGGCGCCCTACAGCGGAGAGC
>JBOGZE010000334.1:0-3111 GCA_050697055.1 Solirubrobacterales bacterium | reverse complement strand
GTTGCCGCCCACCACTGTCTCTGCGACGCAGCCGATGACCCGCTCGGGCTCGGCCTTGACGCGAACCACCTCCGAGGCAACTTCGGCGGAAGGAGCGTGGTGCCGGGAGGCGACGACCAAGGCCAGTGAGACCTCGGCCCCGCCGAGCCGGGACCGGGCCTCCTCCACGGCCGCCTCTGTGGCCTTCGCCGGATCCGGGTCGGTCGAGAGCGCCGCGCCGATCCTCATCTCCTCGACCCTATACCAGCGGTGACGATCTCAAGCTGGCTGTGCGCCGCCCGCAGCGCGCCCTCGACCTCCTCGCGCGAACAGGAAGTCGAGATACCGGTCGCCCTAAGGGAGCGGCTGGACATCCCGGCCGGATGCGATCGTGATCTCGAGCCCGGCGATCCCTGGCAGGCTCGGGCGTCGCCCTGCCCGCGCACCCCTTCGAGCACGCCTGCCCTGGAGATGGGGAGCATTATCACTCGGAGGCGGCCGACTCCCGGTCAGGTCGTCCACGGGAAGGCCAAGCGCGTGACGGAGGATGAGCTCCTCAGGCTCAGGGCCTCGGTGAACCACCGGCGCGTTCTCCCTCTCGATGTAGCCACGGGTCCGGCCAGGGCGACGAGGGACGCAATGGTCCGGGCCGGGCTGGGAGCGGCTCCCTCTAGGAGGTCGTTCCAGTAGATTGACCAGCCGCCGCGCAGCGCGTGCGAGAGCGCCGGGGCAGTAAGCACACGTCCAAGCGCTGACGCAAGGCGCGGCCTCTTCAGCATCGCCGACTGCGACGCGGCCGTCACCGACTCGTACGGCGCGTACGTCGCCGCGAGGAACGCCCGATAGCGGGTGGCTGCGGCGTCCGGTCCGGCGAGCACCGCCTCCGCCGCCGCGCGCCCACTTCTCATCGCCTGCGAGATGCCCTCTCCCTGAAGCGGGTTCACGAGCCCCGCGGCATCACCGACAAGGAGGGTCCGTCTTCGCGCCGGGATCGTTCCGATCATGCCCATCTTGAGCCAGCCGCCGCGGAGGTCCGGCCGTCGGGACGGCCGCCGGCTCAGCACGCCGAGGTACCAAAGGTGGTCGATGAAGGCGTCGAACCAATCGCTCGCCGCCACCGCTCCCGAGCGATCAGCGCGAAGGCCCAGGCCGAGGCCGACGTTCGCGTAGCCGTCCACGCCCGGGAACAACCAGCCGTAGCCGGGGAAGATCCTCCAGGGCTCGGGTTCCCACAAGACGATGTGAGGCAGCCGAACCAGCTCCTCGACATAGGCGCTCACGGCGAAGCCCCAGAGAACACGACTCGGATCGACCAGAGAGGCGGCCGTGGCGACGCGGCTCAGTGCGCCGTCTGCCCCGATCACGACGTCGGCACGGAGCCGCCGGCCGTCCGAGAGCGAGAATCCCTGGAGCCCGTCGGCGGAGCCGATCGGATCCACCACCCGTCCGGTGACTGGCTCGGCTCCGGCGCCCAGGGCGGCGTCGCGAAGGATCGCATCGAACCGAGCTCTAGGCATCGCCATGGCATGGTCGGGGTAGGTCCGGCCTGGAAAGGAGGGGAGCCGGACGGACCTGCCCGTCGGCCCCACGACGATCATGTCGCCGACGCGGCAGGAACTCGGTTCCTCGACGCCGAGGTCGGCAAGGACCTGGAGTCCTCGGGGTCCAACCAGATCTCCACAGGCCTTGTCGCGTGGAAAGCGCGCCTTGTCGACGAGTGCGACGCGCGCCCCGCCGCGAGCCAAGACCAGCGCGGCGACGCTGCCGGCCGGACCCGCACCCACGACGAGGGTGTCAAATCGCTCGTGCGAATGCATGGCCACTCAGAACTCCCGCCCAACTCGACTCTTGGAACTAGCCTCTCTCCGATGCCGGGACGATTCGGGCGCTGCCGCCTGTCGGTGCGATCAGGCTCTGATGCCCGTCTGCCCATTTGACCCGGTAGCTCACGCTCACCGCGCCCTGGATGACTTCCAGAACTTCGCCCTCGCGGGTGAGAGAGCCCACCTGAGCTGAGTCGATGACGATGAAATCGCCCCGGCGGGCTGGCATGAGCGGTCTGGATGCGCGACTTTTCGCCATCGGGCTGCGGCCAGACGGCGTCGGGGGCCGGCGCGCAGGTGTCATGGCGGGCTGAGACCCCACTGGAGTCGAGCGATGTGGAGCGACCTTCTTCCCCGTGGCCTTCTTCGCCGGCACGGTTCACCTCCCTGTTCTCTGGTACCACTGGCTAGCCTGGGTGATCAGGGCCTTCGAGGAGTCCTCTGGGCAAGAGCCCCTCTAAGTACACGCCACCGTCCCCCCCGAGGTGAGCCCAAATCTACTCCGAGAACGCGAGCCGAGCTCGGCGCGCTCTCCTTCGCGTGCTCGGTCAAGCTCTGCCCTCGTCGGCGCGCGGGCTAAGCCACATGATGCCGAGCTGCAAGCCTGGCGCCGATGGTCAAGCCGGGACTGCTCCTCTTGGCAGCCGACGACATGGCTGCCCGAGCGGACGTTGACCCGAGCCACGCCATCATCGCCATTTTGGCCGCACACGCCGCCCTCGAAGCCCTGGTGAACCAGCTGGGCGGGGAGGGAAATCGCGAGCTTCAACTACCGCGCGCGGTTCCTGCCGAAGTGGCACGATCTCTGGGAGCGGACGCTCGGAAGGAAGCTCGCAGCCGCCCGCGACCTGGAGCGCCTGCAGGCCCTTCGCGACGCGGCGCTCGGGTCGCGGGGGGAACCACAGAGGCTGGACCGTCGCTCACAACGCCGCCTCCGGAAGTCCCGGCCGAAGGGGGACCTATAGAGGCGCGGTGGACTGTGGAGACGGCTCCGGGGCTGATCGCTGAGTTCTATGGGGCCACCCACCGCGAGCATCCCGACTGGGTGTAAAGGGAAGCCCGGATCCTTTCCTCCCTTCGGGGTACCTCACCGCGCCTCGATGGTATGAATGTGGCTATCGCCCACGATGGGGAAGGTGATAGCGATGCCGACGAGGAGGAGCAAGGCGGCAGCGTGGACCAAGAGCGCCACGCGCAAGAAGACCGCCGCCCGGAAGAAGACGGTTGCAGTGCGGAGGCCAGCGGCCCGGAGGAAGCCGGCGGCCAAGAAAGCAACGACCCGGAAGAAGACAGCGGCCCGGAGGAAGCC
>JBOGZE010000333.1:0-6165 GCA_050697055.1 Solirubrobacterales bacterium | reverse complement strand
CACCAGGAAGACGGCGGAGCCGCCGTCGTGGATGGGGAAGCTCCAGACCGCGACCCCCAAGTTCGCCTTCTGGCTCGGCTTCGCCCTGCTCGGATTCTTCCCCAGCGACCTGCTCACCTCGATCTCGGTGGGCGGCTATCTGAGCGCCCAGGGCAGCCCCTTGTGGTACGCGCTTGGCTTCCTCGGCCTCACTCTGCTGCTCCTCGGTCTCCCGGCCCAATTGCTGCTGATCATGGGCAGCCGGGCGGAGGCGTTCCTGCCAAAGGTGCGCGATTGGATGAACGAGAACTCCTGGATCGTCAACGAGCTCGTGCTCGCCCTCTTCGTCGCGATCGTGATTAGCAGCATCGCGAGTGGCTGATCGGCAGGGGCCGACGCCCCGGCTGAACCTGGAGCCGCGGTCCGCAACGGCGGGTCTCGTTGAGTCGGGGCGACTGGATTTGAACCAGCGACCTTTCGGCCCCCAGAGGAGCAATGCGGGTCTATGTGTCCCGAGGCGTCCGTGCGTCCCAATCGTCCACATCGGTAGACCTTCTAGACACATCAGACAATGCATCCGGTACCAAAGCAGTACTGCGCGCCGCGCAGGTGGTTGAGGGCCCGATTCGTCTCTCGCGACGACCCGAGGATCCGGGAGACCCTTGGGCGGCCCTAGGCCCGGATGCAGTAGCCGTAGGCGGTGAGGCTGGGAGCGGGGCCGAAGTAGGCGAAGGCCGTGGCCGACCAGGTGCCGTCGCGGTTGATGGAGCCGGCGGCGAAGAAGGCATCCTGCGATCCGTTGGCGCTGAACCCTCCCGAGGTCAGCTGGCGACCGCCCGGGCAGGGCGAAGTGGTCGCCGTGGCGGACTCTCCGTCCGGAAGGGGGACCGAGGCAGAGACCTCGCGGAGCAGCGGGCGGTCGTGACCAACGCAATAGACGATCGCGGTCAGCTCGCCGCCGAACTCCCCGAAGGCGTGGCCGGTGACCCGCCAGGTCCTCGGGTCGATCGCCCGCGACTCGGTCACGTAGTCGCCGCCGCCGTCCGGCAGGCCGAAGTTCCTGAAGTCGGTGCGCTGGAATCCTCCGGAGAAGAGGTACTGCCCACGGGGGCAGCTGGCGGTCGCGGACTTGGTCTGGCCGGGCAGGATGAAGACGGTCGTGTGCGGCGAGGGCGTCGCGGGGATCAGCCCGGTCGCGCAAACGGCCTGGATCCTGACCTGGCGCGGGGTCGTGCTGTCCGGCGTGGGGTCGATCAGGGTGGCGCTGATGTGCCAGCCGCGCTGGACGCCGAGGCGCTCATATGAGTGCGGGTAGATGCCCTCCCCGTCGGAACCGAGCGGCGGGTTGCTGATCATGCCTCCGCCGAGGGTGGCGCTGCTGCCCGGACAGTTGACGGCGAGGCGCTGTGTCTCGTTGGGCCCCTTCAGACGAAAGGCCTTCGAAACCACGATGGGCTTCCCGAGATCACCGACCCCGCCCAGAACGTTGCGCTTGCGAGCAAGCCCTGGCGGCTGCACCGGCCCCTCGTCGGAATCGAGGGTGTAGAGCCCATCGGGGGCGCGGAGGGCCAACCGCAGCCGGTTGCAGGAGGTGCCCTCCTCGATCACGTAGACGACGCCGGAGCGATGAACCGCCTTGTCGCTGGCCGCGACGTCCGCCCTCAGATGCTGGCTCTGGCGGATCAACGGGGCCAGGCGGGCGAGGGCGGGGTAGCAACCCTCCGGATCCCCCGCCCTCACGAACAGCGTGGCCTTGAAGGCCACCTCGAGCTTGTTCGAGGGGCCGTTGAAGCCGCCGTGGGTTGTGAAGGTCGGTGGTAGGGGCTGGGCTTGGGGGTCTTCGGAATCTCCGTCTCCCCCACAGCCAGCCAGGGCCAGCAAGCAGAGCGCCCCGCTGATTGCCAGGGCCGATCGCACGGCCGTGGATCCTAGCCGCGGCCGAATGCCGTCACCCCTGCAGCCCGGCGCGGCCTCTGGCGGCCCAGGAGGGCGCGAACAGGTCTATCAGTCGAGTCCTGACGGCCATCACAACCAGATCTAGGTTCTGCCCCGACGATCTCGCAGGCGAGGCCATCGATCGCGAGGCGGGAGCGGTCGAAGACGAAGGCAAGGCGCTCGTCGTCTCCCTTGTCGTCCTCGACGGGTGGATGAGCGGGGTCCTGCTTTGCAGAGTCGAGTCGCGCTGGCGATGTCGTCAGCGTCGGAGAAGGTGATGCGGTGTGAGATGGACGCGGCTGCCAGCTCGGCGCGATACTGGGCGAGCGATGTCACGGGAGAACGTCGAGATCGTCCGGCGAATGATCGCCGCCTTTGTCGAGGGCGATTATGAGCGGCTCGTCGAGTTGTTTGACCCGCAGATCGAGTACGACGTGTCCCGAACCAGCCCGGAAAGTCGGGTGGCTCACGGACACGAGGAACTAGCTGAGGTCATCGAGCAGTGGCTCGCCACGTGGGACGATCACCGGTTGGAGCTGGTCGAGCTCATCGACGCCGGAGATGAGAGGGTCGTGGCGCTGATGCGCGAACACGGCAAGATGAAGGGCAGCGACACATGGGTCGAGCATCAAGTCGGCGTGCTCTTCACGCTGCGCGACGGGCGTATCACCCGGTACGAGGAGTACCAGGACACAGCGGGCGCCCTCGAAGCCGCAGGGCTGCGGGAGTGAGCACCTCACCGTCAGAGCTCGCGCTCAGGAGCCGAACGATCCACCGGGCCAGGGCGCGCCCGAGTAGCGCTCGATCACGGGTCCGGGTGGAGCCGGCACCGGGCAGAAGAAGTCGGCCCGAACAGTGGTCGCCGGAAAGAGGCGAGCGAAGGGGTCGTGCTTGAACTGAGCTGGCGCGCGCGCTAATCGAGCGCCTGGAGGGCGACGAGATCGTCGATGATCGCGAGATCGGCGGTGTCCGAGGTCAGGAGGGGCACACCATGGACGTTGGCGGTGGCGGCGATCGCCAGGTCGATGGCCCGCCGCCGGGGTTGCCCGCCGCGCTCGACAACCGTGGCCGCCAGGCGGCCCCATTCGCGGGCCACCCGGGCATCGATCGGGAGCGGGTCGAAGGTCGCCTCGATGACGCCGAGTCGCTGCGCGCGCCGCGCGCGCTCGTCGGGATCGCTCGCGACGAGCGTCCCGAAGTGAAGCTCGCTGAGCGATGCGGCGCTGATCGCTCCTTCCAGATCGCCGGGATCGATGGCGCCGATCAGGACCGAGGTATCCAGCAGAACTCGGCTCACTTGAAAGGATCGACGAGCTCCGCTGGAAGCTGCTCGAGATCGTCCGCGAGCTCTGCGGGCGGCGGGGTCTCGAAGATGCTCGCGAGCTCGGGCTGGCCCACCCAGCGACGCTTCGCCGTCGGTCCCAGTTCGGCGACCGGCCGGCCCGCGACGGTGATCGTGAACTCCTCGCCTGCTTCCGCTCGGCGGAGCACTTCGGCGACGTTGTTGCGCAGCTCCTTCTGCGGGATCGTGACCACGCCAGGCACGGTAGCAGATCTGCTACCCAGCCTAAGACCCGGGTGCCCGGCACGATCCGATGCTGCTCGCGATCGTCCTACGTCCCTGGTCTGCGTGGAAGTCAGCCTTGCTCATCGGCGCCCGCGCATCCGGGAAGTCGGGTGCCGTCCAGTTCGGTTTACGCATTCCTCGCGGTTCCAGAGTACGGGCTCCTGATCTCGCCGACCTGCGACATGTACGACCAGCTCGCAGAGGAGCCAAGACCCGCCCATCCTTATCGCGTGCTCGTCCCGATCCTGCCCCTCGACGCCGTAGCGGCAGCCACCGATGCCATCGAGCGGAACGTCGGGCTCCTGCGCTCGCGCGACAGCCTGCATCCCTACATGTACCTGCCGGCGCTCGAGGGACACTTCGACGAAAGCGTCGCCTGCCTCTTCCGCCCCTCGCTCGTCGCAGACGACTTCCTCGCCGATCCGCCGCGTCGGATCGGACAGATGCACCCCGAGGCGCGGCGGCAGCTCAAGATCAAGCTGGCTCGATATTGGGTTCGGGTTGACGTCGCCCGCGATCAGTTCCCGCTGCATGAGCGCAACGAAGAGGCCGCTCGAAGCGATGGGCTCCCGCCGAGCGCCTACGACGTCGATCCCGAAGCCCGGTAAACCCAGGCGACCGCTTGAGGAAATTGGGCCCTCATCAGGCCCCTCCGCTGCTTCGACTGGGGGTCTCGTGCCTGGAAAGGCCCAGCCGACGATCACAGGCGGTCCAACGCCCCGGATCCCGACCCAAAACATCTGTTTAGCAGGGAAAAGTCGGGGCGACTGGATTTGAACCAGCGACCTTCCCGCCCCCAGCGGGATGCGCTAATCGTGTGGAGGGGTGCCGTCGAGTTCGGTTCAGGCGCCCTCACGCACGGTCAGTTGGGCCGAGTTGCTCTGACATTCGTGCAGATTGGAGCCTCGAATGGAACCCTGAGCCGACCGAGTTTCGTAATACAATTCTCGTGTGGACATTCACCCGTCGGCGCGCAAGCACGGTATCGCCGACGTGGACATCGAACACGCCACAGCGAATGCGATGAGCATCGACGACCAGGAAGATGACACGCGCCTGTACCTCGGACCAGCTCGGAACGCTGCCCTGCTCGAGGTGGTCACGATCGTCCGTGACGATGGCTCCGAGCTCGCGATCCACGCGCGATGAGGATGCGGCCGAAGTACCGGCGCCTGCTGCCCGGAGGCTGAGATGGCGAAACGAAGGACACACGGGAAAACGGCGAGCGGCAAGCCGATCACCGACGAGATGGTCAGGAAGCTGGCCAAGAAGGCCGAAGCCGGCTATGACGTCCACGAGACCCTTCGCCGCCGGCCGGGGCGACCGGCACTCGGCTCGGCCCCAGCCACGGTGGAGTCGGTTCGCTTGGAGCCCGAGCTCCGGGACGCGCTAGCCGAGCGGGCGCGGCGCGACGAGGTAACGCCCTCCTCCGTGATCCGGAAGGCGTTGCGTCAGTACCTCAAGGTCGGCTGAGGCAAGGGGCGTTGGGCCCTCGCCACGGATCAGGGTCCTTGCGGCGCGGGCGCTGCTTCCCCCTGGTCAAGCGTCGCAACCCAGCTCGCGAGGAGGTTCAGCCCCTCCTCGGACTTGGAACCGGGCTCGGCGGTCAAGGCGAACATGGTCAAGCCGGTGTCGGCGGCGAGCTCCATCGTCTCGAAGGTCAAGCTGAGCTCGCCGACGACGGGATGGTGGAACTTCTTGGCGCCGGTGTCGTGGAAGCGAACGTTGTGAGCGGCCCAAAGCTTCCGAAAGGTCTCGCTTTGGGTCGACAGCTCTCCGACGAGGTCCGATAGGTCTCGGTCATACGGATCCTTGCCGGCTCCGGAGCGGAGGATGGCTACAACGTCGTTCGCGACGTGCTCCCAATCGACGTAGAGGTCGGTCGCCCGGGGGTCGAGAAAGGTGAACCGGGCCGTGTTCGGCGGCTGGTCTGGGCCCTCGAACATCTCCGAATAAAGGGCGCGCCCGAGGCGGTTCGCGGCGAGGATGTCGAGGCGCCGATTGCTCACGAACGCCGGGGCCCCTGTCATCGCGTCGAGCATTCGCTGCACGCCCGGCCGGACCCGTTGCTTCTTCCGCCGCGGCCGCGTCGAGGTCGTCGGCCCCGCCGCACGCGCGAGGTCGAAGAGATGCGCTCGCTCTGCCTCGTCGAGCTGAAGCGCACGGGTCAGCGCCTCCAGCACGCTCTCGGACACCCCGCTGAGGTTCCCGCGCTCAAGGCGGGTGTAGTAGTCGACGCTGACCCCGGCGAGGACCGCGACCTCCTCCCGGCGCAGCCCGGGAACGCGCCGCTCACCGTAGGCGGAGATGCCCGCTTGGTCAGGCGTGATCCTCCCTCGCCTGGAGGTGAGGAACTCGCGAACCTCGCTCTTCGTGTCCACGAGGCCAGGGTACCCCCGCCCGGCCGGCGCTGGGGGGCACTGCCAGTACCTGGGTCGACAGGGACTCTCAGTCGCAGCTGATCAGTGCTTTTCTCGGCGCCAGTGAACGGCTATCGAAAGGACCGAACGTCATGAAGCACATCTCGCTAGGCGGACTAGACGTCTCCCGTATCGGACTCGGCACGATGGCGATGTCCGGCTATTACCTCGACCCGGACAGCAGCGAAGCTGAGTCGATCCGCACCATCCACCGGGCGCTCGACTTGGGCGTCACCCACATCGACACCGCCGAGATCTACGGCC
>JBOGZE010000332.1:0-6699 GCA_050697055.1 Solirubrobacterales bacterium | reverse complement strand
GCGAGCTGCGCCCGCTGCGGCGAGGCGGACCACATCAGCGCCTTCTCCGGCGCCGCGGGCGGGGTGGTTTGCGCGAGCTGCGAGGGCGACGGCTTCCCGCTCTCCGAGGAGGCCCACCGGTTCATGGTCGAGGCGCTCGCCAGGCCGCTGGCGGAGGCGCCGGTGGCCGAGCGGGCGGTGGCCGCTCAGTCGGATCGCGCAGTCAGCGAGACCCTCGAGCACCACGCCCACGTGCGGCTGCGCGCGGCCGCCTAGGAGTCCGGTGCCCAGAGGTGGAAGCTCGTGCCCTGGTCGTCGCGGCACTCGACCGACCGGCCCTCGCCGCCCGGCCGCGGCTCACCCGCCTCGCCGCCCAACTCGCGGACCTTGTCGATCGCCGTCTCCAGGTCGTCGACCATGAAGCAGACCTGGGGATGGGAGGCCTCGGAGCCGCCCGAGATCCCGCCGTGGGGCTCGGTGTTCGTGATCTGACTGCCCTCGGGGTGGCTGCCCGGCCCGAACTCCCAGCCAAGCACCTCCGAGTAGAACTTCTGGGCGCGCTCGCCATCCGGGACCGGGATCCAGAAGTAGACGAGGTCGCCGGCCATCAGGTCTTTGGTCGGTAGAGCCGCTCGGCGACCCGGACTCGGATTCCGCGAGGGGTCGCGTTGTTGGCGCGCATGAAGTTGCGGAAGAAGCGGCCGGGGACGATCGAGCGCTTGTCGGCGTCGTAGGCGCGGAGCGACTCCTCGACCACCTGCTCGGCCTCGATCGTGCCCGGCATCATCTCGCCGCCCGCCTCCTCGTAGCCGGCCACCTGTTGCCACTCGGTCGGCACCGGCCCCGGGTTGACCGCGAGCACCTTGACGCCGGTGCCCCGAAGCTCCATGTGGAGCGCCTCGGTGAGGTTGAGGGCGAACGCCTTGCTGGCACCGTAGGTGGCCTCGTAGGGGAGCGGCTGCATCCCGGCGGTGGAGGCGACGGTGATCACGCCGCCGCGGCCGCGCTCGATCATCGCCGGGACGAAGGCGCGGGTGAGAATGACGACGGCCTCGCAGTTGACCCGCACGATCTCCGCCTGGCGCTCGGGCGAGAGTTCGGCGAAGCGTCCTCGGAGGCCGAAGCCCGCGTTGTTGACCAGGAGGTCGACCTCGGCGCCGAGGGCCGAGACCTTTCCGGGGAGCTCGGCGGCATTGGAGCCGAGGTCGCAGGCCACCACATGGGTGGTGCCCGCCAGCTCGTCGGCCAGCTGCTCGAGGCGGTCCTTCCGCCGCGCGACCAGGATCAGCTCGTAGCCGCGCTGCGCGAGCCTTCGCGCGAAGTGCTCCCCGATGCCCGAAGAGGCGCCCGTGACCAGGGCCGTCTCAGCCACGGAACGGAGCCTATTTCGAAACGAATCTGCGGGCGTGCCCGCCTGCGGGCCGCCGCGACTGAGAACATCGGGGGAGTGAGCACCGGCATCGCCACCTTCGAGGACAGGGTCCGCTCCAGGGAGGCCGAGTACCTCTGGGAGCCGGCGACTCCCTCGTACCCGGCGCATCGCCGCGAGCCGGAGCCCGACAGCCCGGTGCGGACGCCGTTCCAGCGCGACCGTGACCGGATCGTGCACTCGAAGGCGTTCCGCCGCCTCAAGCACAAGACGCAGGTGTTCGTGGCGCCGGAGGGCGACCACTACCGGACCCGGCTCACGCACACGCTGGAGGCGTGCTTCATCTCCCGCACGGTGGCCAGGGCGCTGGCGCTGAACGAGGACCTGACCGAGGCGATCGGGCTCGGCCATGACCTCGGCCATCCACCCTTTGGCCACATCGGCGAGGAGGTGCTGGATGAGGCCCTGCACGAGCACGGGAGGAGCTTTCGCCACAACGAGCACTCGCTGCGGGTGGTCGAGCGGCTGGAGGGCGACGGGCGCGGGCTGAATCTGACCGAGCAGGTGCGGGATGGGATCCTCCGCCACACCGGTCCCGAGCAGCCGGCGACCCTCGAGGGGCGAGTGGTCAAGGTCGTGGACCGGGTCGCCTACATCAACCACGACATCGACGACGCGCTCCGGGCCGGGATCATCTCCGACGGGGACCTGCCGGCTGAGGAGATCGAGCTGCTCGGGCCGACCGGAGCGAAGCGGATCGACACCCTGGTCCAGGACATGGTCGAGCGCTCGCGCGATGCCGGTGAGATCGAGCAGTCCGAAGAGGTCGGGGGAGCGATGCTGCAGCTGCGCAAGTTCATGTTCGACCGGGTCTATCTGGGGGAGGAGGCGCGGAGCGAGCAGGAGCGGGCGCGCGAGGCGCTCCGGGCGCTGTTCGACCACTACCTCGAGCAACCGGAGGAGGTGCCGGCGCCCGATCGCGAGGCCGATCCGCTCCAGCGGGTGACCGATTATCTCGCCGGGATGACCGACCGCTTCTGCATCCGCAGCTATGAGAAGCTCGCATCCTCCGCTGACCCGCGCGGCCGGCCGAGGCCCGGCGCCGCCTGACATGAGAGATTTGAGGGGATGGCGAGGTTCACCGACGAGACCAAGGAGCGGGTAAAGCAGGCGGCCGACATCGCCGAGGTCGTCTCTCCATACACCGAGCTGGTCCGCCGGGGGAAGGACCTCTGGGGGCTCTGCCCCTTCCACGAGGAGCGGACGCCGTCGTTCAAGGTGAACCCGCAGGACAAGCTCTACTTCTGCTTCGGCTGCAAGGCCAGCGGGGACGTCTTCAGCTTTGTCGAGGAGAAGGAGGGGCTTTCGTTTCCCGAGGCGGTCGAGATGCTGGCCGAGCGCTACGGCGTCGAGATCGAGCGGGAGAGTGAGGATCCGCGCGCCGAGGAGGCCCGCCGCCGGAAGGCGCGGCTGTGGGAGCTCCTCGAGCGGACCGCGAAGTTCTACGAGCGCTACCTGTGGGAGGCACCGAAGGCGAAGAAGGCGCGCGCGTACCTGGAGGGGCGTGGCCTGAGGGAGGAGATCCTGCGCCGCTTCGGGGTCGGGATGGCGCCGAGCGCCTGGGATCAGGTGCTGACCGGCAGCCAGCGGGCCGGGTTCAAGGTCGACGAGCTGCTGGCGGCGGGACTGGCGCAGCGCGGGCGCCAGGGCGGGAACTACGATCGCTTTCGCTCTCGGATCACATTTCCGATTCGTGACCAGCGTGGGCGGGTGCTCGGATTCGGCGCGCGGGCGCTGAGCGCCGACTCGAAGCCCAAGTACCTGAACTCACCGGAGGGCGAGCTCTACCGGAAGAGCCACACCCTCTACGGGATCGACCGGGCACGGGGTCCGATCGCGAAGGCGAGGCGGGCGATCGTCGTCGAGGGCTACACCGATGTTCTCGCCCTGCACCAGGCCGGGGTGGAGGAGGCGGTGGCGATCATGGGGACCGCGATCACCCCCGAGCAGCTGACGATGCTGGCGGGCTTGACCGACGTCGTCGTGCTGGCGCTGGACGCGGACCGGGCGGGGGCGGACGCGATGATCCGCGCCCAGCGGGTGGCGGGCGGAAAGGGGCTCGACCTGCGGGTGGCGGCGATGCCGGAGGGCGAGGATCCCGCCGACATGCTGCAGGCGGGCAACCTCGATCGATTTCACGGGCTGGTCGAGGGGGCGATCGACCTGCCGAGCTTCAGGGTGCGGACGGCGCTTGGGCGGGGCGACCTGGGGAGCGTCGCGGGACGGGAGCGGACCCTGGCGGAGGTGGCGCCGGTGCTGGCGGCGATGGGGGAGGTGGTGGGGAGAGACGAGTTGATTCGCGAGGTGGCGGATCGCCTCGACACCGATCCGAGCCTGGTCTCGGAGCGGGTGCGGAGCGCGCCGAAGGAAGGCCCCGCGGATGCGCTCGCGGCCGGCAACGGGGCAAAGGGATCGGGGCCGCAGCCGGTGGCGCGATCGTTGACCCCGCGCGAGACGCGCGAGCGCGCCCTGCTGGCGATGTGCATCGCCGATCCAAAGGCGGGCCGGCCCTTCATCGAGCGCCTCAGCGACGAGCACGTTTCCGAGTCGGGTGGTCCGGCGTTGCGCTGGCTCCGGGAGCATCTCGAGGATCCGATGTCCGGTCTGCCGCGGGAGGACGAGGCGCTTACGGCGCTGATCACCGAGCTCGTGATGAGCTCGGAGCGCGTTCCGGCCTTGGAGGGCGCGATGCAGCTCAACTTCGACCTGCTCGAGCAGCAGCGCCTGGAGGACAGCATCTCCGCCGCCCAGAGCGCCGGCGACTACGAGGCCGGGGCCCGCCTCTCTCGCGAGCGCGCCCAGCTCACCGACCGGATCGCCTACGCCGAGACCCTCGGCGCCTAGCGCCCGGTTTCACACTTTTGCTCCACTCCCCGCGCCTGGCGCACAGATCAGCGCGCGATCCGACACTGGTTCGGCCCCGATCCATCCGCCGTGGGCGAGAAAATGCCTGCAAATGACGAAAGAGGAGCTAGAAGGATTTCTCGCCGAAGGGCTTTCGTTGGAACAGATCGGCAAGTGCGTCGGTCGCAACCCATCGACGATCAGCTACCACCTGAAGAAGCACGGCCTGAGGCCGGTTGGCGCAAAGTACGCCGCCAAGGGGGCTCTCGGCAGGGATGTCCTAAAGCGAATGGTCGACGGCGGCGTTTCGCTGAGCGACATGGCCCGTCGCCTCGATCGGAACAAGACCAGCGTCCGGCATTGGTTGATCAAGTACGGCTATTGGCCGCTGCCAGCGGGCAAGCGCCGGGCCGAGGCCAGGTGTGCGCGAGAGCTTGGGTTGAAGAAGACCAAGATGAAGTGCCGCCGGCACGGCCACACCGAGTTCACCCTCGAGGGCCGTGGCGCCTACCGTTGTCTGAAGTGTCGCCGTGAGGCAGTGATCCGCTGGCGCCGCAACGCAAAGCTGCGCCTCGTCGAGGAAGCTGGCGGTCGGTGTCAGATGTGCGGGTATGACGAATTCCCAGGGGCCCTGCACTTTCATCACGTTGATCCCTCGATCAAGTCCTTCGGTCTTGCGATGCGGGGGCTGACCAAGTCAATCGATCGGCTGCGTGCGGAGGCGGCGAAGTGCATTCTGCTCTGCGCGAACTGCCACGCCAAGGTCGAATGGGGCGCGGCCGTTCTACCGGCCGAGCTGGCTGGATTTGATTCGAACTAGTAGCTCCCCCGGTTGGACTCGAACCAACACAGCTTCCTTAACAGGGAAGAATGCTGCCGATTACATCACGGGGGACCGTTCACCCGAGCGATCTCCTTGGACCGTCGGGCGGCGTCATTGTAGGCGCGCCAGCTCACCGAGCGCGAACTGGCGAGGAATGGCTTGCAGCAGCATCCTCGACCAAGTTGGCGGCGTTCGCGGCCCCATCGTTCTCCGCCGCCCACGCCGCGATCTCCTCCGCCCGCGCCCGGTAGCGCCCGTCCCCGAGCAGCCGCCTCACCGCCAGGCGCACCCCGCGCGGTGAGAGGAACCGCCGGGCCAGCGACAGCCCCGCCCCCGACCAGGCCACCCGCGCCCCGTTCTCACCCTGGTCCCCGACCGCCGGCCAGACCAAGAGCGGCGTCCCCGCCGCCAGCGCCCCCGCCACCGTCCCATGCCCCCCGTGAGAGACCACCACGTCGGCCGCCGGAAACGCCTGCGAGTAGCGCATCCACGGCACCATCGTCGCGTTCGCCGGCACCTCCACCGGCACCTCCGGCCGGTGCCGGTTGGTGGTCGCCAGCACCCGCACCCGCTCATCCGCCAGCGCCTCCAGCGCCACCCTGAGCAGCCGGCACTCCGGGTCCTGCGAGGTACTCGGCGCCACGACCACCAGCGGCTCCTCACCCTTCGGAATCTCCGTCTCCTCACCCTCGAGCTTGAAGAAGAGCGGGCCGCTCACCCGCACGTTGTCCGGCCAGCGGCGCGGATACTCCAGCTGCGGGAAGGTCGCCACCACCGCCAGCAGCTCACTGATCCCGCCGTGAAATCGCTCCAGCGGCGCCAGCCCCAACCGCTCCCTGATCTGATTCAGCTCGTCCCGCCCTCGCCGCAGCCCGCTCCCCAGAATCGGCATCGTCGCCCGCCATCCCGCCCGACCCAGCGGCGTCCGCGGCGGGCGAAAACCGAGGGAGTAGAGCGGCATCCCCGCCTCCTGCACTGGATATACATGCGGAATCAGGGTCGCGTGCGGCACCCCCGCCGCCTCCGCCGCCAGGGTCGGAGCCAGCGTAAGGATGTCGCTGAGCACCAGGTCGGGCTCAAACTCGCCCATCAGCCGCGCCAGCGCCCGCGCAGCGGCGGCCGCCGTCTCCCCGTCCGTCGTATCGGGGCCCGGCGGCGGGAACACCGTGTACTCCTGGGCGCCGGTGAACCCCAGCCCCTCTGCCTCCACCGCCTCTCGCCAGTGCTCCCAGGTCTCGACCAGCACCTCGTGGCCGCGGCGCCGCAGCTCCCGTGCCAGCGCGATCGCCGGAAAGGCATGCCCCGGGTCGCCAAAGGCGGCTACCACCAGGCGCAGCTGTGCGGCTGGGCGCCTCATTGCGCTGACCCTACGCCGGAGGCGGTATCCATTGCCTCATCGCCAAGCGACGCAACAACGCCGAGCGCCTCCGCAACGCGGTCTACGCCATGCCGCACCACACCAAGGCGGCGATGCTGCGCGGCATCCGCGGCAACCGCGTGATCGTCGGCGCCTACGTCGACAAGCGGGGCGGCGTCTGCCCGATGCTCGCCGCCCACCGCAACGGCGGCCGCACCAACTTCGGCACCTTCGCCCGCGCCTGGGACGCCTTCACCGGCGCCAAGC
>JBOGZE010000331.1:0-5756 GCA_050697055.1 Solirubrobacterales bacterium | reverse complement strand
CTGATGGCCCTGGCGCTGATCGGGATCGTCGTCCTCAGCTACTCGGTCTGGGCCCACCACATGTTCGTCGCCGGGATGTTCAGCTGGCTCCGGGTGCCGATGATGATCACCACCCTGCTGATCGCGGTGCCCACCGGGATCAAGATCTTCTCCTGGCTCGGGACCCTCTTCGGCGGGGTGATCCACACCCGCTCGACCTCGATGCTCTTCGCCCTCGCCTTCATCGTCACCTTCACGATCGGCGGGATCTCCGGGGTGATGCTGGGGATGATCCCGATCGACATCCACGTCTCCGACACCTACTTCGTCGTCGCCCACATCCACTTCGTCCTCTTCGGCGGCTCGATGTTCACGGTCTTCGCCGGCGTCTACCACTGGTTCCCGAAGATGACCGGCCGGATGTACGACGAGAAGCTCGGCCGGGTCCACTTCTGGGGCACCCTGGTTGGGACCTGGGGCACGTTCGTGCCGATGCACTGGGTCGGGATGGAGGGGATGCCGCGGCGGGTGGCCGACTACGCGGCCCAGTTCGGCGACTGGAACCTGGCGATCTCCGTCTTCGCCTTCATCCTCGGGGCCGCCCAGCTGGTCTTCCTCTACAACATGATCGTCAGCTGGCGCTACGGGCCGCGGGCGGGCCCCAACCCGTGGAGGGCGAAGACGATCGAGTGGCAGGTCTCCTCGCCGCCGCCGATCTTCAACTTCGACGAGATCCCGCGAGTGGTCGGCGGCCCCTATGAGTTCGGCGTCCCCGGCGCCCGGCACGCGATCATGGCGGGTGAGAAGGCCGAGGTGAGAAAGCCCGAGCGGGCCGAGGTCGGAGCGCCGACGTGACCGACGAGACCAAGCCCGCCCGCGGCGAGATGAACCCCTCCCCGGAGGAGGGGGAGGGCACGATCACCGACTTCGGCACGCCTACCGAGCACGCCTCCGAGGTGGTCGCCGAGCGCGAGATCGCCACCTTCGGCGACCCCGATCCGGAGGTCCGCCGGGAGGACGTCGAGCGGATCCTGATCTTCCTCAACGAGGTCGCCGGCGGGCGGAAGCTGCTGACCGCCGCCCGCGAGCTCTCGGACGCCGGCGCGTCTTACTTCGGGGTGGTCGCCCCCCAGAACCAGCCGGTCGTAGGCCAGCTGGTCGACGTCGACGAGGTCCGCGACGCGGCCCAGAGCCGGGTCGACGTCACCCGCCAGGTGCTCGCCGAGTTCGGGATCGAAGCGGAGGGCGCGGTGATGGACCGCGACTCCTCGCTCGCCCTCGACGACGCCGTTCGGGCCGCGAAGCCCGACCACGTCCTGCTCTCCTGCCTGTACGAGAGCCGCTTCGGGCTCACCCGCAAGGACCTGGTCGAGTGGGCGAAGGCCCGGTTCGAGGCGAGCGTCGAGCACATCCCGGTCCGGGTGGACGACGACGCGGTCCGCTGGGACCTCACCCACACCCTCGTGGTCGGGACCAAGACCGTGAACAGCAAGGACTTGGTGGCGCGGCTGAAGGAGCGCGCTGCGAAGAGCCCCCACCGCTACACGTTCGTCTCCCCGCGCTCCGGCGAGATGACCCGCGAGCAGGTCTGCGAGAACCTTGCCGCCACCCTCGCCGAGATGTACCGGAACGAGATCGACGCCACCGGGCAGCCGATGAGCCCCGATCCCTTTTCCGCGGTCAAGAACGCGATCGAGCACTACCGGATCGACGACATCCTGATCTCGACCCTGAAGGGCGAGCAGTCCATCTGGCTGCAGGAGGGCCTGATCGAGAAGGTCCAGGCGATCACCGACAAGGAGGTCGAGCACGTCGAGGCGGGGACCGACCGGGCGACGCCCTCACAATCGGCGGCCACAAACACCGCCGCCGGATCTACGGCCGCGGTCGCAGCCGGAGCGGGAGAGGGCGGCTGATGGAGGGCGCCACCGCCGCCGTCGCCCACGCCGAGGAGCATCACGGGCCGCCCGAGGCCAACCAGAGCTCGCGGATAGACCGCCAGACGCTCGGGATCCTCCTGTTCATCGTCTCCGAGGTGATGCTGTTCGGGGCATTCTTCGCCTCGTACTTCTTCCTGCGGGTGGTCGCCAACGAGGGCCCGTGGCCGCCCGACCCGTTCGAGCTCCCCGTCGCGGTCGCCTTCGTCAACACCTGCATCCTCGTCTCCTCGAGCTTCACCATGCACTGGGGGCTCGAGTCGATCCGGCAGAACAATCGCCGCGGCCTCCAGATGGGGCTGATGACCACCTTCCTGCTCGGCTTCACCTTCCTCTTCATCCAGATCAACGAGTACGTCCACATCGGCTTCAGCGCCCGCGAGGACGCCTTCGGCTCGATCTTCTACGGGCTCACTGGCCTCCACGGTGCCCACGTCACCGTCGGCCTCCTCCTCCTGGGGATCGCAAACGTCCGGGCCTTCCGCGGCCACTACGGCCCCGCGGCAAAGGACCACCTCGGCGTCGAGGTGCCGGGGATCTACTGGCACTTCGTCGATGTGATGTGGATCATCGTCTTCACGACGGTGTACGTCCTCTAGCGCGGACCAGCCCGCCGCGGAGGAGGAGGGCCTAAGTACTGAATCGCAACCAGAACATCCCGCCGAGGAAGGAGGTTGCGCGGTGAATTTCGAGACGGCCGTCCGGGTCCAGCGATCCGCCGAGGAAGTGTTCGACTACGTCTCGGAGCCCCAGAACTTCCCGGACTGGAACTCGGCGGTCCAGGGCGTACGCCGGACCTCGGGCGATGGGGACGTGGGGTCGACCTACTCGATGGAGCGGGAGCTTCCAGGCGGCAGAGCCGAGAACGAACTCGAGATCCTGACCAGCGTTCGCCCGACGGAGTTCGCGCTGCGTACCACCTCAGGGCCGACACCGTTCATCTACCGGTACCGGTTTGACTCCGAGGATGGGGTCACGGTCGTTCGGCTCGTAGCCGAGGTCGAGCTGACCGGTGTCGCGAGTGCGCTTGGTCCGCTCGGCGCGCGGGTCGTCAAGCACGGCGTCGACGCCAACTTCGCGACTCTCAAGCGGATCCTCGAAGGGACCTAGGAGGCAGCAGTAGCCCCGGGCGGTGACGGAATCGAGCCGCGATACTGAGCCGGTGAAGGCGGTCGAGGAGGGCCTCACCGAGCTGCGAGCGTCGCTTGCCGGCGACGTCCTCGCCCCCTCTGATGCCGGCTACGACGCCGCCCGCCTCTGCTTCAACCTCCTGATCGACCGCCGCCCCGCGGCGATCGCCCGCTGTCTCGGCTCCGGCGACATCGCGACCGCGCTCGACTTCGCCCGGACGAACGAGCTCGAGGTCGCGGTGCGCGGAGGCGGCCACAACCCCGCCGGGCACTGCGCCGTCGACGATGGCCTGGTGATTGACCTGACCCAGATGCGCGGGGTCGAGGTCGACGCCGAGGCGCGGGTCGCCCGCTCCGAGGGCGGCGCCACCTGGCTCGACTTCGACGCCGCGACCCAGGCCCACGGCCTCGTCACCCCCGGAGGCGTGGTCGGTTCGACCGGCGTCACCGGCCTCACCCTCGGAGGCGGGATCGGCCACCTGACCGCGCAGCACGGCCTCACCTCCGACAACCTCGTCGGCGCCGAGCTCGTCACCTCACGCGGCGAGGTGGTTCGCGCCAGCGCGGACGCGAACCCGGAGCTCCTCTGGGGCCTGCGCGGCGGAGGCGGCAACTTCGGCGTGGCGACCGGGCTGGAGTTCCGCCTGCACCCGCTCAGGCGGCTCGTCGGCGGCCGCCTCGAGTACGCCGCGGAGGGCGTCGGCGAGGCCCTTCGCCGCTACCGCGAAGTCGCCACCAGTGCTGGACGCGACCTCAGCGTCGAGGCGCAGCTCTCGACGGACGAGTCCCTGACACCGACCCTCACGATCGCCCCCTGCTACACGGGCCCAGACGCCGATCCCGAGGAGCTGCGCGCGGTGCGCTCGGCTCCTGGTCTCGTCAGCGACGGCGTTCACTCTCATGCCTTCCTCGACCAACAGCGTGTGTTCGACCCCGGCTACGCCGTGGACCGGAACTACTGGAAGGGCCACTTCGTCCGCGAGCTCCCGGACGAGCTGATCGACGAGCTGGTCAGCCGGATGCCCGCGCTGGGCCGGCCCCCGGGAGCGATCCTGATCGAGTCCCTCCACGGCGCCCCGAAGGACATCGACCCGGCCACCGCGGCCCTCGGCTACCGCGATGCTGCCTTCAACGTCAGCGTGATGGCGAGCTGGTTGGACCCCGCTCTCGACGACGACCACATCGCCTGGGCCCGCGAGACGGCGGCGGCGATCGAGCCCTGGTCGGTCAGCGGCGGCTACGCCAACTACATGCAGGCCGACGAGCCACTCGAGCGAGTCCGCGCCGCCTTCGGCGACGAATCGTTCGACCGCCTCCGGGCGCTGAAGAGCCGCTACGACCCAGGCAACGTCCTCCACCGCAACCAGAACATCCCCCCGCTGTAAGGGCGGTCTTGCACCAACTCGTCGAGCGCTCGCAGCCGACGACGACTCCTGCTCTTCGCGCAACGGAGCAGCGATCGAAGTAGCGGCGACAGGGACCTCGCCAACAATTGATCCAACGCCAAGCCAGCACGTCTTTCGCTGCGCCGGAGGCGTAGCCAGAGCTTGGCGCTGCCTAGCAAGCAACAAAATTGACCCGCCCGGGATCCCTTGAATACAGTTTGCGCGAGATCCAATCTCCCATCTCAAGGAGGCGACATGCCCTGGACGCTCGCCGGCTCGTATTTCGAGACTTGTTCGTGTGATGTCGTCTGTCCCTGCACCGCCTCGCTTTCGCTCGGGGCCACCAGGGACCGCTGCAATATCGTCTTAGTCTTCAACGTCAAGAACGGCGAGGTGGATGGCACCGACGTGAGCGGACTCACGGTCGCCGCGGTCTGCGACACACCGAAGGTGATGAGCGAAGGGAACTGGCGCCTTGGCGTCGTCATTGACGCGGCGGCGTCCGATGAGCAGGCAGAGAAGCTCGGCGGTGTGTTTTCGGGGGCGCTCGGTGGTCCGATGGAGGCTCTGGGGCCGCTGGTGGGCGAGAACCTGGGCGTCGAGCGCCTGCCGATCGAGGTTCACGAGGATGGCCTCAAGCACTCGATTCGCATCGGCGACGAAGTCGACTTCGAGATCGAGGACGTCGTGCCCTTCGGGGTGGAGACTGGCGAACCCGCGAAGATCACCGGAATCTTCCATCCCGTCGGCTCCGAGCTCACCGTCTCGCGCGCTACGCGCTCAAAGATCAACGCCTTCGGCATCCAGTACGAGGCCAAGGCGGGCTTCTCCACTTCTGAGTTCTCCTGGGCGGCTTGAGCGCGGCGGAATCCCTGCGCTGCTGATCCAGCTCGGCCTCACGCCCTGCGCTGCTGATCCAGCTCGGCCTCACGCGCTGCTGCTCCTCGCGGAGCCTTTGCGCGACAGCCTCGCGTGAAAGCAGCAGCCTGAGCCGAAGTCACAAGCTCTACGGCTTTAACTTCCGTCCGCTTGAAAACAGCCACTGAGACCAGGCGAGGAGCGCCAGGCACATCGCGGCGACTACGGCAAACGCGATCCAGGGGCTGACGTCGGAGACGCCGAGGAAGCCGTAGCGGATCGCCTCGACGACGTAGAAGAGCGGGTTGGCGTGGGAGAGCTGCTCCCAGGGGGAACCGAGGCGGTCGATCGAGTAGAAGACGCCGCCGAGGAAGGTGAGGGGGAGGATGACGATGTTGTTGATGAAGCTGGTGTGGTCGAAGGTCTCGGCGTAGATGCCGACGATCGTGCCGAGGGCGCCGAAGCCG
>JBOGZE010000330.1:0-3669 GCA_050697055.1 Solirubrobacterales bacterium | reverse complement strand
ATAGCAACGGCCGGCGCCGTCGGTGAAGCCGGTCTTCAGTCCGGTGACCCGGGCGGCGGGCAGCCCCCGCAGCCCGTGGTCGAGGAAGTAGTGATTGTTGGCCAGGTGGAGGATCCCGCCCTTGATCGGGAAGGCCGGCGTCGCCGAGGTGGTCCTGGCGATCCTGGCGATCCGGGGCTCGGCGAGGTCCGCGCGGGCCATCGCGGCAAGGTCGGCAGCGCAGGAGCGGTTGTCGCGGTCCTTGAGCCCGTTCGGGGTGGAGAAGTGGGTGCAGCCGAGACCCATCAGCCGCGCCTGCCGGTTCATCCTCGTGACGAACTTGGGCGTCGAGCCGGCGTCGTACTCGGCGAGCGCAACCGCCGCGTCGTTGGCCGAGATCATGATCAGCGCCTGGAGCAGCGCCTCCAGTGGCACCGACTTCCCCTGCGGGAGGATCCCGGTGGCCGAGCCCGCGGTGTGGGCGGCGTTACGGCTGATCGGCACCCGCTCGCCACGACCGTGCGTCTCGCTGATCAGAAGCGCGGTCATCATCTTCGTCAGGCTGGCTATCGGATGAAGCGCCCGCGGGTGCCGCTGCCAGAGCACCTTCCCCGTGTCGACATCGAAGAGAACCCCCGCGGCCGGCGGCTTCTTCATCCGCACCCGTACCGGCAGCGGTGGTGACGGGAACTGGAGGGCGAACTCGCCCGGCGTCGCCGCAGCCGGGGAGGCTGACGGGCTCGCACGCCTCCCGGGGGCGTCAGCGTCCGGCGCAAGCCCCGGGGCGGCGAGCCTTTCGCTGCCGCCCGGGTCGGGACCACCGCCCGCGGCGGGATCGAGGCTTGCCCCCAGGTTCGAGTCGGATGACGGCGACGTAGCAGCCGGGCTCTCATCGGCTCCGTCACGGTCGGGCCACATCGCGACCCCGACCGCCGCCGTCGCCACAACGGCGACGAGCAGGGCGACGATCACGAGCAGCCGCCTACTCATCGCCGGGAGGGGGATTACGGATCGCGCCGATCAGGCCGGAGGCGATCATTCCCACAATCACCAGCGAGATCACCGTGAAGATGTCGAAGCCCGAGTCGACCGCCACCGAGACCGTGATCGCTGCGAAGAACGCACAAAAGGCCAGTCCGAAGCCGAGCAGCGCGGTTCGGGTGGTCTGGCCCAAGGTCACCGACTCGTCTCAGTAGGCGGGGAGCCGGGGCTCGGGCTCGCGTCGCCTGTTCGCGAACAGCTTGATCGCCGCCAGCCCGAAGAGGAAGCCGCCGACATGGGCGAAGTAGGCGACCCCGCTGCTGCCACCGACGTCGACCGCGACCTCACCGAGCGCCGGGATGAACTGGAGCACGAACCAGATACCCAGTAGGACCAGCGCCGGGATCTCGACCAGGGTGACGAAGAAGACGATGAAGATCAGGGTGATCACCCTGGCGGCTGGAAATAAGAGCGCGTACCCGCCGAGCACCCCGGCGACGGCCCCGCTGGCGCCGATCGTCGGCGCGGTCGAGCTTGGGTCAAGGGCGGCCTGGGCATAGAGGGCGACCACGCCCGCCAGCAGGTAGAAAGCCACGAACTTCAGCCTGCCCATCGAGTCCTCGATGTTGTTGCCGAAGACCCAGAGGAAGAGCATGTTCCCCCCGATGTGGAGGAGCCCGCCGTGCATGAACATCGAGGTGAACACGGTCACCCACCACGGCGCCTGGTCGAGTGGGATCGGCTGGTTGCTTGGGTCCTGCTGGCCGCTCTGCACCGCCTCGGCGAACTGCTTGGTGCCTGGGCAGACCACCCCCGCCTGCCCCTGGACACTGACCGCGCCGATCGCGCAGTCGCCGCTCTCTCCCGGGTGGGTGATCCGGTACGGCATCGCCCCGTACTCGAGCGAGCTCTGGTCGATCGACTTCACCCCGAGCTGGCTCAGTTCCGGATCGGTGGGGTAGATCCACTGCCAGATGAAGAAGGCGATGTTGATGGCGATGATCGCCACCGTGATCACCGGGAAGCGCGCCGTCGGGATGTCGTCCTTGAGCGGCAGCAAGGGTGGGGCCGAAGCCTATTGACGATCGAAATCCCCGCCGTCCGGCTCGAGGCGACCGCGTTGCCAGAATGGGTATATGGAGGTCGCTACCCGCAGCGCTGATCCCTGGCGCGATACCGACGTCGTCGATGAGCACGCCGCTCGCGTCGCACAGGGCACGACCGGAATCGTCGCCCTGCTGGGGGTCGTATTCGGCTGGCCGCTCGCCTGGGCCCTGATGTCGGCACAGTTGCTGATCGGGGTGACGCTCGGGCGGCGGTTCTGCCTTCCCTGTCTCGCCTACTACGTCGTCATTCAACCCAGATTCGGCGAAGGCCCGCTCGAGGACTCGCGGCCGCCGCGCCTGGCGAACATGATCGGAACCGCCTTTCTGGGGTTGGCGGCCGGGCTCTGGTACCTGGGGGCGGAGCCGGCGGGCACCGCGCTCGCAGCGCTGGTCGCCTTTCTTGCGCTGATCTCGGCGAGTACGGGCTTCTGCGTCGGCTGTGAGGTCTACCGATTGACAGCCCGGCTCCGTGGTATCTCGCCGCGTCGTCACGACCGCATCGATCCCATCGACCTGAATGGGCTACGGGGCGGCGGCGCCTACGTCGAATTCACCCACTCTCTCTGCGCGGACTGTCGGGAGTGGGAGCAGCGGCTCGCAGCCGAGTCCGAGCCGCTGCTGATGCTGGACGTCCGTGAGCACCCCGAGCTCGCCCGCAAGTACGGCATCGCCGTCGTCCCGACCGTGTTCAGGGTCGGCTCGGACGGTGCCGTGCTGAAGCGGCTCGCTCCCTAGGCGGCGGGATCTCGTAGCGCTTCGTCGGAAGCGTCGCTGAGCGCGGCGGCGGTAGCGCGTTCGGGCCCGAGGCGGCGACCGCCCCGCCGCCGGTCCAGCGCACGGGCAGCGCCGGGTTCTGGAGCAGCAGGTCCCAGGTGGGGACGTCGATGTTCCCGGTCTGGGCAAGCCCCTTGGCGGCCTGGAAGGAGTAGACGGCGCTCTGGGTGGGCGCCTGGAAGTAGCCGGTGATCGGGGTCGAGTAGCCGCCGCCGGCGAGCAGCTGCTGGGCCCAGGCGACCAGGTCCCCCTTGGAGCCGAGGCGGAGGAAGGGATAGCTGTCGTAGGGCGCGTAGCCGACGGGGGCCACGACCGGGGCTCCTACGGCCTTCCACTGGCGCTTGCCGGCGCTCTGCCACGACCACCAGCTCACCCCCTCCATCCCATGGGCAAGCGCGAGCGAGCGGAAGCGGCGGATCGCCCTCGGCTTCGGGTTCAGGTAGACCTGGCCGAGCGGCAGGATCGGCCGCCCGTAGGCGCGGTTGAAGACATAGGTGTGGGTGAAGGCGGTGTCGACGCTCGTGCCGATCGTCTTCCAGTAGAGCTGCGGGATGTTGTACTGGGCGCCGCCGGGGCCGAGGAAGACCGAGTAGGGAAACGCGGGGTGATAGTCGACGTAGGGGAAGGCGGCGAGCCCGATCGGGTAGTCGGGGCCGACCTGGGAGCGCAGCGCGCTCACATAGGTGGAGGCTTGCGGATAGCGCCCCTCGTAGTGGCCCTCGGCGTCGATCACCAGGCAGTCGGCGCCGCGGGCGACCGCGGCCGCCCCGACGCTCGCCTCCCTGGCGGCCGAGCGGCCGTAGACGAACTGCCACGCGCAGACGTTGAT
>JBOGZE010000329.1:0-10448 GCA_050697055.1 Solirubrobacterales bacterium | reverse complement strand
CCGCACCCGGGGCGGGATCCTGGGATTGCGATGCGCGAACAGGACCGCCGCCAGGGCGATCAGGCTGAGGGCGATCGTGATGATCCCGAGCTGCACCGGATGGAGCTTGTTGCCGGTCCACTCGGGGATCACGTTGCCGAACGCCCACTGAGCGATCCCGGCGACGATCCCGAGCGCCGCGCCGGCGACTCCGGCCAGGTATGCGTACCCGCTCATGCCCCTCCCGCCGCGCCCCGCGACAGCTCCTTCGGTTTCACTAAGGACACCAGCTCGGCGCTTCCGGGCGACAGCTCCCGCCAGCTCCCGTTGAGCTCCAGCGTTGCCAGCGCCGCGGTCGGAAACTTGCTCCTCACTCGCGCGATCTCAGAGCCACCGCGGGCGAGGCTCACGGCGAGGTCCTGGATCCCGGGGTTGTGGCCGATCAGCATCACGGCCTTCACCTCGTCCGGCACCTCTTGCAGCACCTCGATGAGGTCGGCCGCCGAGGCCGCGTAGAGCTCGGACTCGATCCGGACGTCGGCGTTCTCCCCCAGTCCCGGTGCGATCCGCCTCAGCGTCTGGCGGGTGCGCCTCGATGGCGAGCACAGCACCAGCTCGGGCGCGACCCCCTTCCGCCGCAGGTGCTCCGCTATGACCCTCGCGGCGCGGCGACCGCGAGGCGCCAGGGGGCGGTCGTGGTCGGCAAGCGTGGGGTCATCCCAGCTCGACTTCGCGTGGCGCAGGAGATAGAGCCGTTTCATTTCCTATCTGGAGAATGCCGGGAGCCGGCGGCAAAAGGCAAGCGGACAGCGCAAATGGGGGATGCGCTACCGCTCTCGCGCGAGGGGGCGGCCGAAGACCGAGTTCGGGCGCTGCTCCTCCGCATGCCAAGGAGGCGCCAGCAGGTCTACTCGGCTCGCTGCTCCTCCGCGCGAAACCCAGCACTGAGGGATTGCAGTGCTCCTCTTCGCTGGTTGGAGTAGCGGACGGAGTGATGCGGGAGTGAGCCGCGGTTTCGGAAGCCCGTGGAGGCGGTAGCGCTCGACGACCAGCCGAGTCGTGGTGTACCCATTTTGTACCCACTTCGGTACGTCGCGCTGGAGGCGAATCGAGAAATGCCTGGAAATGACGAACGCCCCGACCAGGATTCGAACCTGGGGCCTACTCCTTAGGAGGGCCCTCGGGGCGAGAACGGCCGGGCAACCCCGGGCCCGGGTGATACGGAGAGGGAATCGCCGTGGGGTCCATCCGTGGTGCGTAGCACCATGTCCACGATGGTCGCTAGCGGCTTCCTGGGCGTTCCGAAGAGCACCATGGCGGGCAAGTCCAGGCGAATCCGCGACGAGCTCGGGCTGGATTCACTTGACCTCGACCTCTGTCGTCGCGAGCTGGTGGAGAGCCATCCGCTTGCCTGGCTGGTGGAGATGAACGGGATGCTGGTCGACGCCCGGATGCTGCCGGTAGGGGTTCAGCGCGAGGCCCACGAGCGGGGCTTGATCCCGGAGCCCGGCTCCGCGCGCTTCTGAGTGCCCGAAATTGCGAAACGTTCATGCTGATTATCGAAGCGCGGGGGCGCAGCCCGTACTCTGCTTGGCAGACTTAGCCGGTGCCGATCGAGCTAGCGCCGGATGCCGTCGACCGCACACTCGCCCTGCTCGGCGAGCACGACCTGGCGACGGTTGAGGATGTCGAGGTGGCGCTCGAGTCGATGGCGGCGCGGGAGGACGAGGCGGAGCCGATCGCGCTCAGCCGCTACGACCTCCAGCTCTTTCTCTGGCATCAGCTCCCGCGGAAGTTTCTTGCGCCGCTTGAGACCAAGGAGCGGATAGCCGCAGGACTCGGGCGCTTTCTTGAATTGGCCGGCGGCCCGGCCGCCAAGTACGCCGAGATCTGCGGCTCTCCCGACACACGGCGGCTGCTGCGCGCCTGGGAGGGCGCGGATCACGAGGCCGCGAAGATGCTCCAGGGCGTCCTCGATGCCTCGGGGATCGAGCCCCCCGACACCGACGCGCTGGAGTGGGGTGAGGCGATGGGGCCGGAGGAGGCGAGGCTGCATCGGGAGGTCGCGCTGGCGCTGGAGCGCGCGCTGGAGGACGGCCGGCTCACCCTGGGCGAGCGCGGCTTCCCGCGCCGGCGCGCCGCCCTTGTCCTCGAGCTCGTGCGCTCGCCCCGCGCGGAGCTTGATGGACGTGCACCGGTCGACTTGGTGCTCGAGGAGCGACTCGCAGACTGGGTCCGGCGCGGCAGCGAGAAGCGGCGTGAGCTCCTGGCGGCGGTCGAGCAGCTGCTCCGCGATCGCGAGCCTGATGCCTCGAGAGCCGCCGACACCGACGGCCCGCTGGAGCCGCTCGCCTGGTTACTCGAGATGGCCGTCAACGGCATCACGCTGACCCAGACGGGCGCCCTCAGCCGCGCGCTCGTCCGCACCGCAGTTGAGCGCTACCCGCGGTGGTGGCGGAACGATCTGTTCGGCCCTCCCCAGCGCGAGGACGATGTCTTCTCCCTCCGTCAGGTGCACGGCTTGGCCCGGCGAACGCGCCTCTTGCGGCGCCGCGGGCGCAAGCTGCTGTTGACCCGAAGGGGCGACGAGCTGCGCGAGGATGGCGCCGCGCTGCTGGAGGGCTGCGCGCCCAGGCTCCTCGCCGCAGACGGATTCACCGCGGCAGTCCAGGAGCTGGTCGCCGCGGTGCTGCTCGATCGCGGGCGCGTCGATGGGCGCGAGATGGAGCTCGAGGTTCAGCGCGCGATCCTCGCCGAAGGCTGGCATGCCGACGGCGAGCCACCACGGCTCGAGGACGTGGCCGGTGCCGCCTCCGGTCTCGTCGCGCTGGGCGATGCCCTTGGGCTGGTCCACCCTGAGTACGAGTTCGATCGCGAAACGGGGCGGGCCCGGCGAGACCTGGAGTTAACGTCCGACGGCCGCGTGGGGTTGCGGCTCGCGCTCAGGGCGCGAGCCGTGGGCCCCGCGCGGATGCTCTGAGCCCCGTGATGTGCCCCGACCGGGCCGCCCCGGAGCAGCGCGAGGTCCTGGTGATCTCCCCGCTCAACGACTGGACCTGCACCGGCTGCGGCGGCAGCGGTGACCTCCTCCTGATGGAGGGGCCGGGGCCGATCTGCATGCCCTGTGCCGACCTCGACCACCTCGTCTTCCTGCCCTCTGGCGATGCGGCGCTGACGCGCCGGGCCAAGAAGCACAGCGACCTGTGGGCCGTGGTCGTCCGGTTCAGCCGCGCGCGGCGTCGCTATGAGCGTCAGGGTGTCCTGGTTGAGCGTGCGGCGCTCGACCGTGCGGAGACGGAATGCCTCGCCGACGCCGAAGCGCGAGCCCGACGGCGCGAGCGCGAACGCGGCGCGGCGAGCCGACCATGACATCGAGCTCCAGACCCGGATGGCGCGGGAGATCAGGCGCCTTTACCCCGACTGCCCGAGGGACAGGGCCGAGGCGATAGCCCGCCACGCGGCCGCTCGCGGCAGTGGCCGAGTGGGACGGAGCGCGGCCGGGCGCGCGCTTGACCGGGGAGCCATCGAGCTGGCCGTCGCCGCATCGGTACGGCACCTCGACCCCCCTTACGACGAGCTGCTGATGGCCGGCGTGGACCGATACGAAGCGCGCGAGCGCGTTTCGCCTGACGTGAGCTCCGTCCTGGCGGGGTGGCGGGCGGCCCAGAGCTCCGGCCCGTAGCCGCTTGAACGGTCAGGACCGGCTCGACCGCACTATGAGGCCTGTATTACTCGATATCCTTACCGGCATGCGAGTCACTCAGAAGGGCCAGGTCACGATCCCGCTCGAAGTTCGTCGTGCGCTCGGGATCAGGCCTGGCAGCGATGTCGAGTTCCAGCTTGATAGAGAAGGCGCCCGCCTGGTGGTTGACCGTGACCGGGCGGCTCAGGAGATCCCCCGCATGCGCGGCGCCGGGGACGTCAAGCTCACCACGGACGAGATCCTGGCGCTCAGCCGTCGGTGACCGGCGCGCCGGGGACCGTCGTCGACTCGAGCGTTCTGCTTGACATCTTCACCGAGGACGCCAAGTGGGTCGCCTGGTCGGAGGCCCGGCTGATCGAGGCGGCCGGCAAGGGTCCCTTGATCCTCAACGCGGTCGTCCTCGCCGAGATCGCCCCCCGCTTCTCGCGAATCGAAGAGCTGGAGTCGGCACTCCCCGCGATGGCGGCAATCGAAGAGATTCCAGCCGCCGCGGCATTTCTCGCCGGCCACGCCGACGCCGACTACCGCCGATCGGGAGGCAGACGCGAGGCCATCCTCCCCGACTTCCTGATCGGGGCTCACGCGGCGGTGAGCGGCCGGCCGCTCCTTACCCGCGACCCTCGCCACGTCGCCACCTATATCCCCGGCGCGAAGCTGATTCGGCCGGGCGATCCAGCGTAAGTCGGCGAGGGGCGATCCCGGCGTCAAACCTGCGCGGTTACCCTCTGATCCGTCCGCCCCGGTAGCTCAGGGGATAGAGCAAAACGACCTGACCGCGAGTGCCCCCAATCGGGGCGTTAGCCATTCCAGGAGTCCCTCACGTCGAGGTGCAAAACGGGTACATCAGGCTGGGATTAAGGGGGTTCTCGCCGGTAAGGGAACCGCCGGAATCCACCGTATTGCAGGGAGAGAAGGCTCGGGCGCGCCGATCCGGTAGGCGGGCGGGGCCCTTCAGCTGAGCCGCTCGCGCAGGAACGACGCCAGCTTCGGCCCGCTCGCCGGGTCGAGTACGTTGATCGCCGGTATGGAGGTGAGCTTCTCGACCAGGGCGATTCCGGCCTCTGTGCTCGTCGCTCGGCCCGCGGTCAAGTCGGGTCGCGTCTCGAACGCGCTCATCACCCCGACCACGGCGTAGGGATCCGAGGCGCAGAGCACGGTCGCCCGCACGTTCTCGGCGAGCAGCCGCATCGCCGCATCGCCGTTGTATGGCTCGAGCGGTGACGCCCCCGCCTCGGCGACCACGACGTCGGGCTCAGAGGCCGCGAGCTTCGAGCAGAGGAGCAGCAGCGCCGACTCGAACTCTTCTCGGGGAACGACGGTGGACGGCAAGCCGGCGTCGACAAAGTCCGCGATGTACTGGGCGCCCGCCTCCCTCATCGCCAGGATGTCCCGGTAGCGGCCGACGCCGGTCAGCTTCGCGCCCGCCACCCGCCTGCCCATGTCGGCGAGCTCCCGCACGATCGCGGCGGCGGTGACCGTCTTGCCCGCGTCCATCGAGGTCCCGATGATCAGCACAACCGGCGCCTCGAGCTTGCGCACCGGAGCCGGCTCGAGGGAGCCGCGCATCGTGCAGGCCTTGCCGCCTCGCACTGCGTGGCCCAGGTAGCGCACCTCGGTCATCGGAGGCGGCGGGATCGCAGCCGAGGTACAGCGGCCGAGCACACCGGCCGCGGTCAGCGTGTCGAGAATCAGGTCCTCTCCCACCGCGCGCCAGTCGCCCACCGCCTCCAGCGTCGCGGCGCGCGCCCCGAGCGCCCCGATGATCCGATCGCCGGGGTTGATCTCCTCGTAGGCGCCGCTCGGGGTTTCGACCCGGTAGGAGTCCGGCCCGGAGCCGAGCATCTCGCAGACCACGAAATCGCCGGTCGCCCACCGCCCTCGCGGGCGGGGCTCGACCGCCGGCGGGCAATGCTCGAAGCTCGCTGCCCGCGTGACGCTGCCCGGGACCGTCGTCGGCGAGGCCACCTCGACTACCGCGGCACTGGGCTCGCCAGCAGCAAGGCGAGCAGCGCGGCTCGCTCGGGCATCCGGTCGAGGACCACGTGCTCATGCTGTGCGTGTGCCCCGTCGCCGACCGCACCCAGCCCATCGAGGGTCGCGGTGAAGGCGCTGGCAATGTTCCCGTCCGAGGCGCCACCAACGAGCGCCTCCCCGATCTCGATCTCCAGCTCATCGGCAGCCTGGCGGGCAAGCTCCCAGAGGGCCCGGTTGCGCGGTGTCCGCTCGAGCGGGGGGCGCCCGAAGCCCCCCCGACCTCCAGCGAGATGCCCTCGGTGACCGGCTCCAGCTCGCGGACTTGGCGCTCCAGCCGCGCGGCGTCATCAGCCGTGATCACGCGGGCCTCGACCTCCTTGAGCGTGAACCGCCCTACCCCCTTGCGGGCGGTCTTCAGCTTGCCGCCGGGGCCGAACGAGGGCTCGAGCACGAGGGCTCTGGCAGCCTCCCGGGAGAGCCGCTCGACGTGCTCGCGCGAGTCCCGGCTGCCGATCTCCTCATCGGAGTTGATCAAGACGACCGGGCTGCAGGATGGATCGGGCCCGAGCTCGGCGAGGCCGCGGAGGGCGAAGAGCATCTGCACCAGCCCCGCCTTCATGTCGAACACCCCGGGCCCGTAGAGCAGCCCGTCACGCGCGCGAACGGGCATCTCCGAGAGCGTCCCCAGCGGCCAAACCGTGTCGAGATGACCCAGCAGCAGCTGGTACGGCGCGCCCATGTCACTGGCTGGAGGCGCGGCGAGCAGGTGATCGCCGCTCTTGCGCCCTGGCAGCCGCTCGACCGGGAAGCCGAGCTCGTAGAGCCCGCCCTCGAGAATCGAGAAGGCCTCGCGCTGGGCCTCTGGCTCGAGGGAAGGCGACTCCGCGCGCGCGAGCCGAACGAGCAGGTCGGTCATCTCGCCCGTTCGCTCGCGCAGCCAGGCGAGCAATGCCTTCGCCTCCGCCCGGCCGGCCAGGTGCCGGCCGCGCGCCGCTCCGGGGCCACCCTTGCTCACTTAGCGCTTGAAGTTGGCGTGGAACGGGAAGGAGAAGCTCTCGGAGACGCGGGCGAAGCGCCCCGGGCTGATGTAGGCGAGCAGCGGCTCCTCGCGGATCAGGTCCGCGTCGTCCGCATCCGAGGCGCGCAGAGCCCGTTCGTCCACCGACGCGGCCACCACCCGCCCGATGATCAGCGTGTTGGACCCGAACCCATCGATGATCCTCTCCAGCTCGCACTCGAGCCAGAGGTAGGCGTCCCGCACCAGCACGCCGTCGACCTCGCGGGCCGGAAAGGTGGGAACCGCGGCGAGGCTGGGTTTAGAGCTGTCCTCCTCTCGGGGCGCCGCGGCGAGGCTCGTCTCGACGATCTGGCCGGGGCGGGGAAAGCTGACAGTGAACTCGCCGGTCCGCTCCGCGTTTGACTGGGTCGCGTGCTCCGGGCTGCAGACGAAGCAGAAGTAGTTGTCCCAGCCCAGCGGCATCGCCATGTGCTTGGGGGCGAGGTCGTGGCCGTCTCCCTCCCGGGTTCCCACGATCACCAGCGGGGCGATCGTGAAGAACCGGCCCCAGATCGGGGTGTCGGCTAGGACCGGGACGGCTCGTTGTCCTGCGTTTTCCATCGCCGGTGGCTCCGCCCGGATTCTCGCAGGCGCTCACCCCGGGGGAGACCCGGGTGTCGGATCTCGGCGAGGCTCGTCGCCGTGAACTCGGCCAGCAAGGTGGGGCTGATCACCGACGTCTCTGTGGGCGGCGCGTAACCGGCACCGCGAGCACGCCCCGGCAGTTCGCGGTTAGGTTGACGCCCCGCGCATACAGCGCGTCCCAGACCCGGTGCGAAGCGCGTTCGCCGACGGTCATGTTCGAGAGCACGATTCGCCCACCGGCTCGCATGATGCGCCTCGTGAACCGCAGCGAGCCACGATAGGTGCCCTTCCGCAATCAGCGCGACAACCGGCAGTCGAGCTACTCGCGGTTACCCTCTGATGCTCCCGCCCCGGTAGCTCAGGGGATAGAGCACGGCCCTCCTAAGGCCGGTGTCGCAGGTTCGAATCCTGCCCGGGGCGCTTATCCCAGCCCATCCGATGTGCGCTCGGTCGGGCGAAGCGGCGCAAAGCGAGGTCGGGGGCTACGGCGCGATGCCCTTGGTCAGTAAGTAGAGGCCGATCGCGGTGAAGACGACGACTCGAGGATGAGGATGACGATCCCGATCGTCGCCGGGCTGATCGCCGCAGCGATCACCAGCGGCGCGAGCTCGGCCAGCAGCTCGCTCATCGGAGCAGCCCGGCCGCCTGCGCCTACTCGGGCTCGTAGAGGCTCTCCCCGGCGAGCCTCTGGCCCTTGTTCGTCCAGAGGCTGACATCGAGGTAGAGGTCATCGGGGAAGCCCTTGACCGCGTCCACCGCGATCAGGGTGAAGCGCTCGTCGCTGACCGGGGTCTGGTCGACGACGTCGCCATCGAGCTCGGCGGTGGCGCCCTGGGCCCCGCGGATCAGCGGCGTGCCCCAGACCAGGGTGACATCGCCGCGGCGCTCGCCCTCACCACGCCAGGTCCCGATCACCTCCTCGTTCAGGTCGATCTGCCAGTTGGGGTTGGTGTCGGCGGTCTGGTCGGTGAAGTCGGCGACCGCCCGGAAGTCGGCGGGCTCACCCTCCTCCGGGCGGACGAAGGAGACGTAGCCGAAGTACTCGCTCGGCTTCGGCCCTCCCTCGACCGGCGCCACCGCCGGCACGTAGACGCGGCCGCCCCAGCTGCGCTCCGGGAACCAGGTGACCTCGCCGGGAGGGCCGCCGGCCTCGGAGACATGGGTTTCGGAGGCCTTCGCCAGCGCATCTCTGAGCCGCTGGGCGTGGCGGCCGTAGGGAAGCCCCTCGACGGTGGCGTCGGCGATGAACCGGGGAAAGGGACGGGCGAGCGGCGGCATCGGCCCGGGGGAGACTATTCGAGCGCCTCGCGCAGCTCGCCCGCGGCCCAACGTCAGACGAGTGGGCTACCTGCTAGGCCAGAGCCTCGCGCAGCTCGGACGCCGCCCGCTCTGGCGGGTAGATGTTGAGCTCGACCTCGGTGGACATCTCGAAGCCGGCGCGGATCCCGATCCGGGGGGCGATGTCCAGGTGCCAGTGGAACTGCTCCACTCCGCGGGGGGCGGTCCGCACCCAGAGATTGAGCTGGGGGAGCCCGTCGAAGCGCGAGGCGAGCGCCCGGATCGCCGTCCCCAGCATCGCCGTCCCCACAGCGGCGTCCTCCTCGAAGCTGGCGGCGGCCCGCCGGGGGGCCAGCCGGAGCTCGAACGGCGAGCGCGAGGCCCAGGGACAGACCAGCACCGCGTCGTCGTCGATCGCCACCAGCCTCTCCTTCCGCCGCACCTCCTCGGTGACGATGTCGGAGAGCAGATCGCCGCCGCCAGTCCGCTCGTGGTAGGCGCTGAAGCGCTCACGCTCGCGGGCGACCGCCGCCGGCACGAAGCCGAGCCCGTAGAGCTGCGCGTGGCTGTGCTCGAGCGAGGCGCCCGCTTCGCGGCCCTCGTTGACGATCAGCTGCAGGTAGGCCGAGTCGACGGAGAGCTCACGCATCCGGGTGCGCCACCCGGCGACCGCGGCGCCGAGCTCCTCGTCGCTGAGCTCGGCGAGCGAGGCACGGTGCTGGGGCGAGTGGATGATCACCTCGTGGTGCCCGGTGGCGGGGACCGAGGAGAAGAGGTCGGGCTCGGCGCCCCGGGCCGCCGCCCGCAGGGGGTCGGCGCTGGCCGAGAATCCAGTCTCGCCATCGGGCTCATCCCGCTCCTCCCTCCCCTCGGCGACCGCCGGATAGAGGTTGGGGACGGCGCGCACCCGCCAGCCGGGGCTGTCGGCGGGGCCGCGGTCCGGCCGGTCGGCCCAGGTCTCGGGCGGGGTGCGGTCCTCGCGTCCCTCGCAGAAGGGACAGTTCTCGGCCTTCGCCGGCTGCCGTTCGCTGACGAGCTCGATCGGGCGCTCGGCTCGCGCCGGCGCCAGGATCGTCCGCAGGCCGGTCAGCTGGTCGATCCGGATCTCGGGGGCACTCATTGCTTACCGCCTTCGCCCATGGGCTTGCTCATCCGCACATGCTCGATCCCCTCTTCCATGAAGGGCTCGCCCTCCGCCCGATAGCCGGCGGCTGCGTAGAAGCCCTCCGCCCGACGCTGCGCATCCAGCAGCATCACCGACGCGCCCTGGTGGCGAGCCTCGTCCTCGGCGGCCTCGAGCAGCCTGCCGCCTGCCCCGCCGCCCCGGTGGCGGCGCTCGACCGCCATCCGCTCCAGCTTGCAGTCTCCATCCACAAACCGCAACCGGCAGGTTGCGATTACCCCGCGCTGGTCGAGGGCGACGATCTGGGTCGCCTCGTCGTCGAGCCCGTCGAGCTCCGCCTCGCGGTCGACGCCCTGCTCATCGCAGAAGACCCGCACCCGCAGGTCCATCGCCGCCTCCACCTCGGCGGCATCGCGCGCCGGCCGCACGGTGAGCGTGAGCCGGCAGTCGGCGCTCAAGCCGTCAGCGGCCAGCCGCGGCGGCCTTCGCTCTGATCTCGGTGAAGGCCTCGATCAGATCGATCGGCAGCGGGAAGACGATCGTCGTGTTCTGGTTGACGCCCATCTCGAGCAGCGTCTGCAGGTAGCGGAGCTGCAGCGTCGCCGGGTTCTTGCTGATGATTTCGGCGGCCTGGGCGAGCTTCTCGGCGGCCTGGAACTCGCCCTCGGCGTTGATGATCTTCGCCCGCCGTTCTCGCTCGGCCTCCGCCTGGCGCGCCATCGCCCGCTGCATCTGCTCGGGGATCTCGA
>JBOGZE010000328.1:0-33427 GCA_050697055.1 Solirubrobacterales bacterium | reverse complement strand
CCGTAGCCGGCACTCGCGACTTAGGAGTGTCGATCTCGTCTCGCCAACGGGCCCACGGCCCGCACCCCTCCTATGTGCGAAGAGCAGCAGCGACGGCGCGCCTGACCTCGCGCCTCCCTGCGCGTGCGAGGGGCATCGCCGCCACGATCGACTCAGCCAGCCGGCGCGCCTGCTTCGCGACAAAACCAGTAGCGAATCGCCCGCCACCTGCTATGCGAGGACGGATTCCGGCCCCACCCTTCCCAGGCAGGGCTTGCCCGGAGCGATCGAACTCACACCGAACATGCCACCGACAAACAGCGGCAACTCCCGGTGACTGGCGGCAAGCGCTGGCCCGCCGGATGGCAGCTGTGGAGCCGGATCGCTAGCCTCGAGTCGCCGCGGCTTGCCGCTGATGATCACCCGGCGCTCGCTTCACACGCGAGAGGTCGCTGGTTCGAAACCAGCCGCGCCCATCCGTCCAGCGGTCTGACCCCGACTATGATCCGGCGCCGCATCGTGAGAACGAGCGCGGTGGGTAGGACGAGGAGATAGAGCTAAGGAGGGCCGGGTTGGACGGCTGGACGCACCGCGTCATTCGCCATCGCAAGAAGATCCTGGTCGCCTGGCTGGTTCTGTTCCTCCTCGGGGGCTACGCCGCGGCCAACCTCGGGGGTCTCCTCAGCAATCGCTTCAGCGTCCCGGGCTCGGACGCCGAGAAGGGCCTCGACCTCGCCAAGGAGCGGCTCGATGAGCGCGGCGACGGCGCCTTCACCCTGGTCGCCGAAGCCGACCGCCCGGTTGCGAACGACCCGCTCTTCCAGCAACAGGTCGCGGCCGCGGCCCAGGATGCCGCCGGCGAGATCAAGGACGGCGACACCGGCCCAGTCCTGGTGGCCTCGCCGCGGATCGCCTACGTCCAGATCAGCACCCCGCTGGAGAACGCAGACGCCGCGGAGAAGACGCCCGCGATGCGGGACGCGATCCCGCAGATCCCGGGGGCGGCCACCTATCTCTCCGGCTTCCCGGCGATCAACCACGACACCGAGAAGATCTACAACGACGACCTCGCAAAGGGGGAGTCGATCGCGATTCCGATCGCCCTCCTGGTCCTCGCCTTCATGTTCGGGACCCTCGTCGCGATCGGCGTTCCGCTCGCCTTCGCCGCGGTCACAATCCCCTCCACCCTCGGCGCCGTCTGGATCGTCGCCCACTACATGGACATGGCGATCTACGTCACCAACATCGTCTCTTTGATCGGCTTCGCAATCGCGGTCGACTACTCGATGCTGGTCGTCTTCCGCTTCCGGGAGGAGCTGGAGAAACAGGAGTCGGTGTCCGAGGCCCTGGTGACGACGATGCGGACGGCGGGGCGGGCGACGCTCTTCTCGGGCAGCGTGGTCGCGGTCGGGCTGGCGCTGCTGGTGTTCATGCCGCTGCCCTTCATGCGCTCGATGGGAGTTGGCGGCCTCCTCGTGCCCCTGTTCTCGATCGCCGCCTCGGCGACCTTCCTGCCGGCGCTGCTCGCGATCCTCGGCCGCAATATCAATCGCTTTCGGGTGATCCCCAAGCGCGTCCTCGCCGCCCGCGCCGAGGGCCGCCCCGGCCTCTGGACCCGCCTCTCGCGCTCGATCATGCGCCACCCGATCCTCTACCTGGTTGGGGCCTCCGCCGTGATGATCGCCCTGGCGCTGCCCGCGCTGCAGCTTCATCTCACCGGCGGCGACAACCGCGGGGTGCCGCTGACCACCGAATCGACCAAGGGACTGGCTCTGCTCGAGGACACCCTGGGTCCCGGAGCGCTCGCCCCCAACCAGATCTACGTCGACACCCATCGGCCCGGCGGCGCGATCGACGGGGAGACCGTGGACGCGGAGCGCAAGCTGGTCGCCTCGCTGCGGGCCGACCCGGAGGTGCAGCCGGAGACGATCCAGGCCCCGAGTTTGCTCCCTCCGGGCCCCGAGGGTGTTGCCCTGGCTAAGCAGGCCCACCTGCTGGACGCAGACGCCCAGGTGCTCCAGATCAAGGCCGCGGCCCACAGCGACTCGGGCACCGACCAGGCGGTCGACCTGGTCCAGCGGATCCGCGACAACTATGTCCCGGGCGCCGCTTTCACTGGGTCAACCGTGCTGGTCAGCGGGGCGCCGGCTTTCGGGGTCGATTTCATCGACACCGCCTACGGCGCCTTCCCCTGGCTGGTCCTCGCGGTGCTGGTGCTCTCCTACCTGCTGCTGCTGCGCGCCTTCCGCTCGATCTTCCTCCCGGTGAAGGCGGTCCTGATGAACATCCTCTCGGTGAGCGCGACCTACGGGGTGCTCGTGCTCACCTTCCAGCACGACTTCCACTCCGTGCTCGGCCTCGACGGCTCGCCGCAGATCGAGGCCTGGATCCCGATCTTCCTCTTCGCGATGCTCTTCGGGCTCTCGATGGACTACGAGGTCTTCCTGCTCTCGCGGATGCGGGAGGAGTGGGACCACAGCCATGACAATGAGCACGCGGTCTCGAGCGGGCTCGAGCACACCGGGCGGATCATCACCGCGGCCGCGATCATCATGATCGCGGCCTTCTCGGGCTTCACCGCCGGCTCCTTCGTCGGCCTGCAGGAGTTCGGGATCGGGCTCTCCGCCGCGATCCTCCTCGACGCCACCATCGTCCGGGCTTTGCTGGTGCCCGCCGCGATGAAGCTGCTCGGAAAGTGGAACTGGTACCTGCCCGAACCGCTGCGCCGAGCGATGCGACTGTCGCCACGCGAGCCGATCACCGAGAGCAAGTAGGCGGCTCGTGGCCGGCCAGACCCGCAGCCGGCGAATCGTGCTCGAGACAGCGAGATACCGGATCACCGGCGAGGTGACCCTGCCCTCCGAAGGCTCTCGCAGCCGCCTCTAGTTGACCGAGGGATCGGGCGGCATCCGGGCCAGCAGCGCGTACTCGCCGCCCATCCGGGCGAGGACGGCGGCCCATAGGTCGCCCTCGGCGAAGGGATCGTCGGGGTGGGGATCGGTGAGGATCCAGGCCTCGGCCTCGAGCTCACCGTCGAGCTGCCCCGGCCCCCACCCCGCGTAGCCGGCGAACACGCGCAGCCGGGCGAGCTCCGGCGGCGCGTCGAGGTTGACCATCCCCACCGTCGCCCCGACGATGATCTTCGTCGCCTCGCCGGGGTCGGAGTGCTCGCCGATCGCAGTGACCGCATTCGGCTGCACCGGCCCACCGATGTGCAGCAGATGTTCGCCACCGATCAGCTCGGCCAGCTCGGGGGCCGCCTCGCCCACGCTGCTCTCGGAGGGCCGGTTAAGGACGAGGCCGAAGGCCCCGTCGGGGTTGTGCTCGACCACCAGGATCACGGTCCGGTGGAAGTAGTCGGGCATGCTCGGCGAGGCGACCAGGAGACGCCCGCTGAGGCTCTCACTCACCCGCCAAGCCTTCCAAATGCTCAGTACTTGGGGTGAAAGGATGCGAGCGACGCTCTTCGGCGCCCAAGCGATCCGGGCCTCGCTTCCAAGGCGCTGGGACTACGGGGTGAGGACGATCTTCAGCGCCTCGCGCTGGTCGTAGACGCGGTAGGCCTCGGGCGCCTCGTCGAGGTTCATGTGATGGGTGACCAGCGGCGCGGGATCGAGCTCCCCCGACGAGATCAGCTCCAGGACCCGGTCGAGGTGCTTGATCACGTTGGCGTGGCCGCTGCACAGGGTGAGCGCCTTGATCCAGAGCACTCCCATGTGAACCGCGATGCGCTCTGCGTAGACGCCGGTCACCGAGACCGTGCCCGCCTTGCGGGCCAGGCGCAGCGCCAGGTCGAGGGCATCGGAGTGGCCAACGGCGTCGACCGCCAGGTCCACCCCCCGCCCCTCGGTCAGCTTCTTCACCTCCCCGCGGGGATCGCCCTCGGTGAGGTGGACAGCGGTGGCGCCGAAGGACTCGGCCATCCGCAGCCGATCCTCGACCGTGTCGATCGCGATCACCTGGGAGGCACCGGCCGCCCGGGCGGCCTGCACCGCGCAGAGCCCAACCGGGCCTAGCCCGAGGATCGCCGCGCTTTCGCCCTCGGCGAGGGGCCGGGAGTCGATCGCGTGGAAGCCGGTTCCCATGACGTCGCCGGCGAAGAGGGCGACCTCGTCGGCGAGCCCCTCGGGGACCCGCCGCAGGGTGAGGTTCGCGTGCGGGACCAGGACCAGCTCCGCCTGGGCGCCCTGCAGCGAGCCGAGCGTCTTGCCATGCCCGAAGACTCGCGCCTCGTCGCACTTGTGGAACTCGCCTCGCTTGCAGAAGAAGCACTCGCCGCAGGCGGTGCCGTAGGTGCCGAGCACCCGGTCGCCCACCGCCACCCGGCTGACCTCGTCACCCGCGGCGACCACCTCGCCGACGTACTCGTGGCCGATCACGAAGCCGGGCTCGACCTGCACCCGGCCGTGGTAGATGTGGAGGTCAGATCCGCAGATGCCGCTTGCCTCGACCCGGACGATCGCGTCGTCGGGAGCGAGCAGCTCCGGCTCGTCGACCTCATCGACCCTGACCTCGCCCGGGGCCTGGAAGGTGACCGCTCTCACGGCATGGAGCCTATGAGAGGATCGCCCGACTTGAAACGGGTGGCTCCTCGGCTTTTCGCCTGCGGGGCCCCTCGCACCAAAGGAGCATGAGATGGAAATCGAGAAGTCGCGCCCGGTGCTGATCACGGGGTGCTCGAGTGGGATCGGCAGGGCGACCGCCGAGCACCTTGTCGACGGCGGCTGGAACGTCTACGCGAGCGCGCGGAAGCCCGACTCGATCCAGGAGCTCGCAGAGCGCGGCGCGAAGACGCTCGCCCTCGACGTCACCGACGCCGCCTCGATGCGCAGCGCGGTCGAGGAGGTCGAGCGCGACGGGCCGGTTGGAGCCCTGGTCAACAACGCCGGGTACAGCCAGAGCGGCGCGATCGAGACGATCCCGATGGACAGCGTCCGCAGGCAGTTCGAGACCAACGTCTTCGGGCTGATGCGGATGTGCCAGCTGGTGATGCCCGGGATGCGCGGCGCCGGCTCGGGCCGGATCGTCAACCTGAGCTCGATGGGCGGGAAGCTGGTCTTCCCGGGCGGCGGCGTCTATCACGCCGCCAAGCACGCGGTCGAGGCGCTCTCGGACGCGCTTCGCTTCGAGGTCGCCGGCTTCGGTGTCGACGTCGTGATCATCGAGCCGGGCCTGATCGTCACCAGGTTCGGCGAGGCCGCGGTCGGGAGCATGGCCGACACCAATGACAGCGCCCCCTATGCCGAGTTCAACACCGCCGTCGCCGCGGCGACCGCCGGTGCCTACGAGGGGCCGATGGCCCGGCTCGGCGCCGGGCCGGAGGCGGTGGCAAAGAAGATCGAGCGGGCGCTCTCAGTGCGCCGCCCCCGCCCGCGGTACAAGGTGGCCGCCTCCGCGCACATGATGCTCGGCATGCACGGGGTGATGAGCGACCGGATGTGGGACCGGTTCGTCGGCACCCAGTTCCCCCACCCGAAGGCAGACACCTAGCTCCCTCTGATTGGCGAGTTTCTTCGGCATATCCGAAGGAACTCGCCAACTAGAGCTCGATCGCCTCCCCCTCGCGGGCCATCGCCATGGCGCCCTGGCCGTCGAGCCCCGACCAGCGCTCGGCCGCTTCGCCTTCGAGCGCCTCGAGGCGGGCGTCGTCGTGGTCGGGGTCGTGGTGGAAGAGCAGCATCTGCTCGGCCTCGCTGCGCTGGGCAAAGGTGAGGGTGTCGGAGAGGCTCGAATGGCCCCAGCCCCGCCGCGTCGGGTACTCGGCGTCGGTGTACTGACCGTCGTGGAGCAGGATCGAAGCGTCCCGGGCGAGCACCCGCCCCGAGATCCGCCCTGTGGGCTCGGTCACTCTGGACGGGCGATGGGTCGCACTCCTAGTCGCCGCGCGGCGAGGGGACTATCTCCCCTCTTCCGGCGACCTGGAGATCGGCCGGGAGCTCGGCGCCGAGGGAGTCGGCGACCACCTGCAGGCGGGTGCGCCAGGCGATCACCGCCTCGCGCTGCTCGTCCTGGACCTCGGGGAGCTCGTCGAATTCGCGCTCCGGGAGCGCCGCCACCAGGGCGCTCAGGTAGGTGTCCTGGAGGATGAAGACGTGCGCGTAGCCGTCGTGGACCGCGCGCAACTCGTCGGGGACCGGCTCGACCTCGGCGATCTCGACCGCGTAGTCGGCGACGCCGCGTTCGAGCCGGCCGAGCCTCCGTCGCGCCTCCCCGACCCCGATCTCTCCCTCATCGTACGCGGAGAGGATCGGGTCGGCGCGGTCGAGGAGCTCGTTGATCCCGAGCCGGATCGGCTCGACCCGGGCGATGTAGTCATCGAGCTGCTGGCGTCGCTCGTGCTCGGAGAGCTCCTCGTCATCGCCGCCGCAGCCGCCGATCACCAGCGCGGCCAGCACGGCCCCGATCAGGGCGAGCGAGCGGCCGGGCGGATTCACCCGACGGATTCTGAGCGAAGAGCGTCTAGGCCGCTTCGGAGCGAACCGGCTCGGGCTCACGCCCGATCCGCTCGGGCTCGGCGAGCTTCTCCTCCGGCTCGGCCACCGGCTCGAGCACCGTCAGGGCGACGCCGATCGCTGCGACGACCAGGCCAACGCCGACGATGAACGCGAGGTGGTAACCGCTGGTCAGCGCCGAGGCGGTCGCCTCGCCGTCGTCGAGCAGACCGCTGGTGCGCTCGGTCGAGAGGGTGGCGAGCACCGCAAGGCCGAGGGCGCCGCCCACCTGCAGCGTGGTGTTGACGAGCCCGGAGGCGAGTCCCGAGTCGCTCTCGGTGGCGCCCGACATCGCCAGGGTCATCAGCGAGGGGAAGGAGAGACCCGCGCCGGCGCCCAGCAGCACCATCACCGGGAGGATGTCGAGCAGGTAGTCGGCGTCGACGGGCACCCGGGCGAACAGCGCCAGCCCGGCGCCGATCAGGACGAGGCCGGGGACGAGGGTGGCGCGGGCGCCGAAGCGCAGGTTGAGCCGCGCCGAGAAGCCCAGCGAGAGCGTGCCGATGATCAGGGTCACCGGCAGGAAGGCGAGGCCGACCTCGATCGGGCTGTAGCCGAGCACCTGCTGCAGGTAGAGGGCGCCAAGGAAGAACATCCCGAACATCCCGGCGACCATCAGCGCCTGGATCACGTTCGCCCCCGAGAGGTTGCGCCCGCGGAAGATCCGCAGCGGGATCAGCGGGGTCTCCGCGGTTGCCTCACGAATGAGGAATCCGGCCAGCAGGAGGACCGAGGGCGCCCCGAAGCCGAGGGTGTGGGCCGAGCCCCAGCCGTAGTTGCTCGCCTCGACGATCGCGTAGACGCCGAGCATCAGGCCCGAGACCAGGAGGCCGGCGCCGAAGACGTCCGCGCCCTTCTCCAGGCCGATGCCCTTGTCGCTCTCCAGCAGGCGGAGGGCGAGCAGCCCGGTGGCGGCAGCGATCGGGAGGTTGACGAAGAAGATCCAATGCCAGTTGATCGCGTCGGTGAGCACCCCGCCGGCGAGGAGGCCGATCGACCCTCCGGCGGAGGCGACGAAGCTGTAGACACCGATCGCCCTCGCCTGCTCGCGGGGCTCCGGGAACATCGTCACGATGATTCCGAGGATCACGGCCGAGGTCATCGCCCCGCCGGCGCCCTGGATGAACCGGGCCGCGACAAGGACCTCTTGGCTCTGGGCGAGCCCGCAGAGGAGCGAGGCGGCGGTGAAGATGGTCAGCCCGATCAGGAAGATCCGGCGGCGACCGATCAGGTCGCCGAGCCGCCCGGAGAGGAGCAGCAGCCCGCCGAAGGCGATCAGGTAGCCGTTGACGACCCAGGCGAGGCTCGACTGCGAGAACCCGAGGTCCCCCTGGATCGAGGGGAGGGCGACGTTCACGATCGTGGCGTCGAGGACGATCATCAGCATCCCGACGCAGAGGACGTACAGCGCGATCCAGCGATTGCGATCGGCGGCTTCTTGCTCTACTGTGGAATTGCTCAGGGTCACCTGGATCGTCACTATAGCATGGATGATCCTTGCAGTAGTGACTAATAGCCTCGGGCCGCGAAAGTGGCGACAACCGAGGGGTCATTCGAGCGGTTCGGCCCGGGTCAGTCGGGGGCCACCTGGAGGAGGGCCGCCTCGACCTCCCTGAGCCGATCCAGCTCACACCGCTGTCAGTCGGTGACGGCCGCCTCGTACGGCGACCGGGTGACGAAGTGAAGTTCCTCCAGCCCTTCCAGGGAGAAATCCCCGGCCGGGCCTTCCGCAACGTCGATCACCAACACCGGCCGATCCGAGCGGTCGTACCGCTCGCGGTCCACGTAGAACGGCGAGCCGCCGATCTCACCGAGCTTGACGTCGCTCGGGCTCGGAAGCAGCTCCGCCTTCGTCAGGCACATCGCCGGGGTCCAGTCGGAGCAATCTCCGGACTGAAGGAATGCGACGGGGCCGTGCTTCTCGATCAGCCGCTCGATCAACTGGAGGGCCGCCGGGGTCGCGGTGACCCTCTGGATCGCAAACCTGCTCATCGCTCCTCCTTCCGCCGCTTCTTGCAGACGAAGCGAATCAGCGGGCGGGCGGCGATTCATCCGTAGTCGCACCGGAGCTTGCATCCGGTGTGGCTACGGAGGCCAGACCGGCGGCTGACGCCGGTCAGTCTGTGTGAAACGGGTCGCTCCTCGGCTTCGCCTGCGGAGCGCCCTCGCACTCCGCCAGCTTCCGCTCGAGGAAGCGCCGCTCGGCGTCCGAGTGAACGAGCTTCAGCGCGCGGTCGTAGGCCGCCCGGGCGTCGTCTGTGCGATCGAGCCGGCGCAGCAGCTCTGCGCGCGTGGCGTGCAGATAGTGGTAGCGGTCGAGCTCGAGGCGTTCCACCAAGGCGAGCGCGGCCTCGACCTCGCCCGCCTCGGCGATCGCGACGGCCCGATTGAGCTCCACAACCGACGAGCCGGTGAGGCGGGCGAGCTCGCTGTAGAGGGCCGCGATCTGGGGCCAGTCCTGGGGCTCATCCACGTGCAGCGCCGCGATCGCCGCCTGCAGCGCGTAGGGACCGCGGCCGCCGAGCGCGAGCGCGCGATCGAGCGCGGCGCGTCCCTCAGCGATCTGGTCAAAGTCCCAGAGCGATCGATCCTGATCGCGGAGGAGGACCACCGCGCCATCGGCGAATCGCGCGTCGCGCCGGGCGTCGTTCACCAGCATCAGCGCCAGCAGTCCGTGCACCTCGGGCTCGTCGGGCATCAACTCGGCGAGCGCGCGCCCGAGCCGAATCGCCTCGGCGGCGAGGTCTCCGCGGCCGCCGTAGCCCTCGTTGAAGATCAGGTAGACGACCGCCAGCACCGCGGCGAGGCGGTCGGGGAGCAGATGAGCCGGCGGCACGCGAAACGGGATCCCGGCGGCCTTGATCTTGCCCTTCGCGCGGACGAGTCGCTTGGCCATCGTCTCCTTGGGGACGAGGAAGGCGCGGGCGATCTCCTCGGTCCTCAGCCCGCCCAGCGTCCTCAGGGTGAGCGCAACCTGGGCATCGAGGGCGAGGGCCGGATGGCAGCAGGTGAAGACGAGCTCGAGCCGCTCGTCCGGGATCGTCGTCTCGTCCACGTCGTCCTCACTGGTTTCCGGGAGGTCGAGCAAGCGGGCCTTCGCCGCGAGCGTCCGATCGCGGCGGATCCGATCGATCGCGCGGTTGCGCGCCGTGGTCACCAGCCAGGCGCGCGGGTTGGCGGGAGTCCCGTCGCGGGGCCAGCGCTCGGCGGCGATCGTGAACGCTTCCTGGGCGGCTTCCTCGGCGAGGTCGAAGTCGCCGAGGAAGCCGATCAGGCTGGCGAGGACGCGGCCCCACTCTTCGCGGAAGGCCTGCTCGAGGATCGCTACCGCTCCACGATCGGGCGCACCTCGATCGCGCCGCCGAGGCGCGCCGCCGGGATGCGCGAGGCCAACTCGATCGCCGCATCGAGGTCGTCGGCCTCGAACAGGAGCCAGCCGCCGAGCGCCTCCTTGATGGTGACGAACGGACCGTCGGTGGTCAGGGTCTTGCCGTCCTCCACCCGGACGGTGGTCGCCGTCTCGGGGGTCCCCCAGCTCGAAGCCGCTCGGGGTGACGCCGGGCGTCTCGTTGATCGCCTGGTAGTCGGCGTAGACCGCGTTCTGCTCGTCCTCCGAAAGGCGCCCCCACTCCTCCGGGTCGCGCGGCGTCGGGGCATCGCCTTGATGGATCAGCAGCATGTACTTCATCGCTTCCTCCTCATGAATCGGGTCGCTCCTCGGCTTCGCCTGCGAGCGCCCTCGGATAATGGTCGCCCCTGAGACGAACGGAGGACGAGGAAATGGAGAATTTCCGGGTTGACACGGTAGTACGTAAGCATTAACTTACCGTTCGTGCAGACTTACCGAACTGATAGCGGATGGAACGCTCTCGGGGACGGCACGAGGCGCGCGATCTTCGAGTGCCTCGCCGATCACCCGCGGGCGGTTGGCGAGCTCGCCAGTGAGCTGCCGGTCAGCCGCCCGGCGGTCTCGCAGCACCTCAAGGTGCTGAAGGAGGCCAGCCTGGTGGTCGACCGGCGCGCGGGCAACCGCCGCATCTACCAGCTCGACGCCGACGGGGTCGGCGCGCTTCGGGCCGACCTCGACCGGTTCTGGAGCAAAGCCCTTGCGGCCTACAAGACGGTCGTCGAACAACGAGATGAGGAGGTCCCATGACCGCACAAGCACAAGCCACGTCCGTGCGGACCCAGGTCGTCGTCGAGGCGCCGATCGAGAGAGCGTTTCGGGTCTTCACAGAGGACTTCGGGAGCTTCAAGCCGCCCGAGCACAACCTGCTGGCAGCGGAGATCGCCGAGACGGTGTTCGAGCTGGGCGAGGGCGGCCACCTCTATGACCGCGGCGTCGACGGAAGCGAGTGCCGCTGGGCGCGCGTGCTCACCTACGAGCCGCCGAACCGGGTCGTGATCAGCTGGGACATCAACCCGCAGTGGCAGGTCGAGACCGACCTCGAGAAGACGAGCGAGGTCGAGGTGCGCTTCATCTCCGAGACCCGGGATCGCACGCGGGTCGAGCTGGAGCACCGCAATCTCGACCGCCACGGCGACGGCTGGGAGGGAATGCGTGGCGCCGTCGACTCCTCCGAAGGGTGGCCGCTTTACCTGCAGAGGTTTGCCGAGCTGCTCAAGGACTGAGAGGCGCGCTGATCGCGCAACCGAGGACGGCGGTGATGAACTCGGCGAAGACCTCGTCAGGGAGAGCGTCGGGATCCGCGGCGCGCTCGAAGGCGAGGCCGTTCAGCGAGGCGGCGATTGCCGTCGCCAGGGCCGGGGCCGGAAAGCGGAGCTGAGGCGCTCAAAGGCCGGCTTCGTCGAGCTGGTCGCGGCCCGGAAGCCCGCCTAAGCTGACCTGCGACAGGGAGCCACCAATGTCCAACGACACCGGAACCCAGTCCGCTAACACCGCAACGGCACGCCGGGCACTGGAGGAGGTCTGCTCCGGCAAGAACCTGGGCGGGATCCCCGACGTCTACCACCCGGAGTTCGTCGATCACGTGAACGCCCTCGAGTACAGGGGACACGATGGCGCGCGCCGCTCTGTGGCCCTCTACCTCGAGCTCTTCCCCGACCTCCGCTTCGTGGTCGACGAGCAGGTGAGCGAAGGCGACCGCGTTGCCTCCCGCTGGACCCTGCACGGCACCCATCGGGGCCGACCCGTGACCCTCCGCGGAATCGTGATCAGCCGATTCGAAGACGGCAGAATCATCGAGGATTGGGCCGCGAGCGACACGATGGAGATCCCCCGACAGCTCGGTGTCTGGCGCACGCTGCTCCTACTCGTCCGACATCGCAAGCTGTTGCGGAAGCGCGGGTAGGACGCCTGCTGTCCGGCGAAAGCCTAGGCTCCATCGAGCGGCAAGCCAGCGCGCCGCCAGGCCGTCGTGGCAGCTCTCTCACTCGGGGCCATGCCAGGAAGCCGATGCTAAGGAACCACGCGGATCTCGGGGCGCGGCAAGGCGGAGCGGCGGACTCCGGTCCCCGGGAGGCCAACCGCTACCCAGAGCCCAGATACGGCAGTAAGACCGGCGACTACGGCGATCGTCGCGGCCGGGTCGATCGCGTCGGCAAGGAGGCCGACGGCTAGGCCGCCGACCACGTAGCCCATATCCCGCCAGAAGCGGTAGACGCCGACGGTCGGCGCGCGGGCCACCGGGGTCACTGCGTCCGAGATGGCGGCGATCAGGGTCGGATAGACGAGCGCGGTGCCGACGCCGAGCGCGACTGCAGCGAATGCTGCGGGCGCGACCGCGCCACCCGAGACGGCGAGGATGCCCAAGGCTCCGGCCTGGACCAGCATCCCGGCAACGATGAGCGGCTTGCGGCCGACCGTGTCCGACCAGTGGCCGGTCCAGATCTGGCCGAGCCCCCAGACAGCGGGATACAACCCCGCCACGAGACCGATCTGCCCGGGGCTGGCCCCATCGGCCGCCAGAAAGAGGGGAACGAGGCCCCAGGCGAGCGCGTCGTTGAGGTTGCTGACCAGCCCGGCCTGCGAGCAGGAGCGCAGCGCCGGTATGCGATAGGAGGCGGCGGCAAACGCCTCCCGAAGGCTCGGCGCGGTCGGGCGCTCGCGAGCGTGGTCGCGAGCCTGCTCGAGCGTGACGTGGGCGGCGGTGTCGCGGACGAACAGCGCCGTCGCGATCAGGGCGGCGAGGGTCACGGCGACTCCGCCCACAACGAGCACGTCACGAGCGACGAATTCGGCGGCGAGCCAGCCGCTCGCGGCGGCGGCGATCGCCACGCCGCCGTACCCCGCGGACTCGTTCAACCCAAGCGCGAGCCCCCGGCGCTCGGGTCCAACCAGGTCGATCTTCATGACCACGGTCATGGACCAGGCGAGGCCCTGGTTGACGCCGAGGAAGAAGTTGGCGGCGACGATCCAGCCCCAGCTCGGCGCCAGCCCGATCAGGAGGGGAACCGGGAGCGCGAGCGCCCATCCCGCAATCAGCAGACGTCGCCGCCCGATCCGTTCGGCGAGAGCGCCGGCCCCCAGGTTGGTGAACGACTTCGCCAGCCCGAAGGCGACGATGAAGGAGAGGACGGCGACGGTCGAGGAGAGGCCGAACTCGTCCTCGCCGATCAGCGGCAACGTTGAGCGCTCGAGGCCAACCATCGCCCCCACCAGAGCGTTGATCGCGACGAGAAGAGAGAACTGGCCGAGGTTCTCCCGCAGACCGAGCCGGACCTGCCTCACGCTGAGGCGGGCTCCGTTGCAGCGCGGCCGGCCCGGTTGGCGGCGACGATCTCGGCCTGCCCCTCCGGCGCCGGCGGGATGTCCTTGGTCAGGGCCTCGACGAAGGCCTCCTCCGAGTCGAACTGGAGCGCGGTGCTGTGGCGGCGCTCGAAGCCCACGGTGGAGATCGGGTTGGCGGAGAGGCCGCGCCCGCAGACCGAACCTGAGTAGTGGGCGGGATACAGGACGAGGTGGTCTGGGAGAGCCAGGAGCCGCTCGGTCAGCGAGCGGTAGAGCGCGCGGGCCATCTCCTCGACCGTCTGCTCGCCGTGCGCATGGAGGTCGGGGCGCCCGGCGTCGCCGATCAGCAGCGCGTCGCCGGTGAGCACCATCCAGGGATCCTCGCCGCGCCGATGGTCGGTGACCAGGTAGGCGTGGTGGGCCGAAGCGTGTCCTGGCGTCGAGATTGCCTGGATCTCGGTGTTGCCGAGCTCGACGACCTCGCCGTCGCCGAGGGCGTGATGGTCAAAGTCGACCCCGGCGCCGACTGGGAGATACGCCGTCGCGCCGGTCCGGGCCACGAGCTCCGGCAGACCGGAGACATGATCGGCCTGGAGATGGGTCTCCAACACCGCGACGATCGGAATCCCCTGGCCTTCCGCGAGCGCGATGTAGTCGTCAACGAGGTCGATGTGGGGATCGACGACCGCGAACTTGCTGCGGCTCTTGCAGCCGAGCAGGTAGGAGGCACAGGCGGTCTCGTCGTTGAGCAGCTGGCGGAAGTGCATGTCTCAGCTCCGGGAGTCGAGGGATCGGTTATTCAAGTAATCTATTGAATAGCAGATATGGAGCCCGACCGAACCAAGAAGGCAGCCCTTTTCGAGGCGATCGCGGTGATGGGCAAGGCGCTCGCCAGTCCGCGGCGGCTCGAGCTGCTCGAGCTGCTGGCGCAGGCGCCGCGCACGGTCGAAGACCTGGCTGGCGCGAGCGGGCAGTCGACCGCCAACACCTCCCAGCACCTACAGGCGCTGCACGCGGCCGGCCTCGTCGCCCGGGTGCGCGAGGGCACCCACGTCCGCTACGCCATCGCCGGCGAGCGGGCGCTCGGCGTCTGGCTCACCCTTCGAGATGCCTCCGCCGCCCAGCTCGGTGAGGTCGAGCGAGCGGCCCGAAGCTATCTCGGTGACGAGGTCGACCGAGTCGGGCGCGATGAGTTGCTTGATCGGCTGCGGCGCGGCGACGTCGTCCTCGTCGATGTGCGGCCACCGGAGGAGTTCGCCGCAGGACATATCGAGGACGCCCGCTCGATCCCGCTCGAGGAGCTCGAGCGCCGACTCGATGAGCTACCTGCCGGCGTTGAGGTGATCGCCTACTGCCGTGGTCCATTCTGCGCCTACGCTCACGAGGCCGTCCGCACGCTGCGGGCCCACGGACGCAACGCTCGCCGGCTCGACGAGGGCTGGCCCGAGTGGCGGCTCGCCGACCTGGGGAAGGGGAGAAACCCCGTTGAGGAACACACGGCCGCCGGCTAGCGCTCGGACCGCCCCACGGGGCTGGATGGACGCCAACCTGGACGTTCAGGGCTACTGCCTGACGGCGGAGGAGAGCTGGGCCCTGCGATGGGGCCTGCGCTTCCCGACCGCCCTCTGCCTCGCCATCGTCATCACCGGCCTCGCCCTCCAGTCGGCGGCGCTGATCCTCGCCCTGGTTCCGATCGGGGCCGTGGCGGGATGGACGCGGCGCCACCCCTTCGACCTGATCTGGAACCACGGTCTCCGCCACCTGACCGGGGCGCCGGAGCTGCCGCCCAATCCAAAGCCCCGCCGGCACACCTTCAAGCTGGCGACGGTCTGGCTCTTGTCCGTCGGTCTTCTCCTCGCATTTGGCCAGACCGCCGCCGCCGTGGTCCTGGGAGGAGTCCTGGTCGCGGTCTGCGGGCTGGTCACCATCACGAACTTCTGTATCCCCTCGACGCTGCTTGGCCTCTGGTGGCGCCGTCGCGGGGCCGATCCCGCAACCACCTAGGAGCATGAACTCAAGGAGGAGAGATGGAAGCATCCGTTGATACCCAGGAGCTCGAGGCGAAGGTCAAGGACATGTACCGGCACGTCGCCAACGAGCCCGAGGGCAAGTACCACTTCGAGTTGGGGCGCCCGCTTGCCGAGCGGCTCGGCTACCCGGTAGACATCCTGGACCGGATCCCCACGCACGCGATCGAGTCGTTCGCCGGCGTCGGCTACTTCTTCGACTTGGCGGACTTGAAGGAGGGCGAGAGCGTGGTCGACCTGGGCAGCGGCTCGGGGATGGACGTTTTCTTCGCTGCCGAGCGCGTCGGTCCGTCCGGACGCGTGGTGGGTATCGACTTCACGCCGGAGCAGCTCGAGAAGGCCAGAAAGATCGCGGACGAGGGTGGCTACGCACAGGTCGAGCTCCGCGAGGGGCGGATCGAGGATCTGCCGGTTGAAGACGCGAGCTGCAACTGCGTGATCTCAAATGGCGTGATCAACCTGGCCCCGGAGAAGGAGCGAGTCTTTGCCGAGGCCGCCCGCGTGCTGAAGCCCGGCGGCCGTCTGGCGATCGCGGACATCGTGAGCGAAAGCCAGCTGAAGGAGTCGATCGTCTGCGACGCGGATCTGTGGGCGTCATGTATCGGCGGCGCGGCCCAGGAGGACGCCTACCGCATCGCGATCGAGAGCGCTGGGCTCCGGCTCGAGCAGCTGCGTGAGAACCCCTACCGATTCATCTCGGAACGAGCGCAAAACGCCAGCGAAAAGTACGGCGTGAAGAGCGTCTCGGTATTGGCGGTCAAGCCCGACTAGCTCAGCTGGTGACGTCCCGGCGGTCGAAGAGCTCGGCCGCGAGTACCGCCGGCACCACGCTCATCGCCGCGAGCACCGCCAGGTCTGCAAGGTCGAAGCCGGTCGCCAGCGGGTTCGAATGCAAGTACCAGTAGAAGGGCGAGGCCTTCTGCCAGTCCTGGAGGCTGGTGACGACCGGCGCCAGCGAGTAGATCAGGAATGCGGCGAAGGCGAGCCCGCCGGCACCGGCGCCAGGATGGGCGCGGCGCCCGAGGCCGCAGCTGACCGCAAGCGCGACCGCGCCGAAGGTCGTGCCCACCAAGACCGAGGCGACCGAGGCGGCCAGCAGATTGACGGTCGAGATGTCCATATCGACCAGCAGCCGGCCGAGGAGCAGGGAGGCGAACAGCGCGGCGCCGAGCAGGGTCAGCAGCGCTGCGCCGGCAAGAGCCTTCTCGGCGACCACTCGCCGCCGGCTGATCGGGGCGGTGAACAGAAGCTCGGCCGTCTTTCGGTCCTCCTCGCGACCGACCGCCGCCGAGCCGAGGATCACCCCATAGATGATGAAGATGATCGGGACCATGTTCGCGAACAGCTGCGAGCTGAGGTAGCCGGATGGCGAGGCGATATCGAGCCCGACGACCCCAGACAGGGCCTGCGCCACATCGGGAAGCTTCTCGTAGAAGCTGGTGAGCGCCGGGTCGTCGCGAACCGCGGGGTAGTACAGGAAGACGATCACCACCAGCGCCCCCAGCCCCAGGCTCCAGCCGACTACTGCGCGGCGCTGCTCGAATAGCCCCCGCCCAAGGACACTACGGAGCATTCTCGCCCCCCGATTGCCCTGCAGCGGGGCCGGCGGGCTCGTCCTGGTAGAGCCCCAGGAAGATCTCCTCCAGCTCCGGCTCGGGCGTCGACAGCGTCTCGATCGGATGGGCGGCGAGCGCCTTGACGATCGCGTCCATGGCACCGGAGGCGACGAGCGTCAGCCGCCCATCGGACGTACGCGCCTCGCTGACGCCCTCGATCCGCTCGAACTCGACCGTGTCGACGGGCTCGCGCAGGGTCACCTCGATCCGGCGAGGAGCGCGGCTCTTGAGGCCGGCGACCGTGTCGGTGGCTGCCATCCGCCCCTCGCGGACGATTCCGACCCGGTCAGCGATCCGCTCGACCTCGCTCAGGTAGTGAGAGCTGAAGAAGACCGTTGCGCCGCGGGCCTTGGTCTCGTCGATCATCGTGAAGACCTCGTGCTGGATCAGCGGGTCGAGCCCGCCGGTGGGCTCATCCAATACCAGCAGGTCGGGCTCATGCATGAAGGCCTGGATCAGCCCTACCTTCTCCTTGTTCCCCTTGGACAGCTCTCGGATCGGGCGGTCGAGCGTCAGCCGCAGGCGTTCGGCGAGGCCCTCGATCTGATCGGCCCCATCGCCTCCCCGAAGGCCGGCGAGGTGAGAGCACACCTGGCGGGCGGTGAGCTTCTCCCACAGCCCGAGCTCTCCCGGCACGTATCCCGTGCGAGCGTGAATCCGCCGCCCGTCGCGACGGGAGTCCAATCCGAAGACCAGGATCTCGCCCTCGCTGGGGCGGATCAGGTCGAGCATCGTGCGGATCAGGGTTGTCTTGCCGGCCCCGTTGGGCCCGATGAATCCGAAGACCTCGCCCCGGCTGACCTCGAGATCGATCCCGTGCAGGGCCTGGAAGCTGCCATAGCGCTTCACCAGCCCGCGCGCCTGGATCGCGACCTCCTGCGTCCCGCTCACCCGCGAGACCCTAACCGCCGAAGCCCCCTGCGCCCCGGGGCAGTACCAGCAGGGGGCAGGGGGCAACCCGCATCAGCTTGCCCGACACCCCGCCCATTAGCGCTCGCCGACGCGGGCCGTAGCCGCGCGAGCCCAGGACCAGTAGGTCGAGATCCTTGGCGGCCTCGGCGAGCGCCTCCGCCGGTTCTCCACTTAGGAGCCGTTGCTCGACTGAGAGTTCGGATCCTGCCCGGGCAGCCGCCTCCTCGAGGACGCGGGTGAAGTGCTGCTCTGAGGCCGCCTCGAAGTCGCCAGGTGTCAACAGCGTCGATCCCGCGTAGGCGGATCGCAGCGGCTCGGCCACTGCCAAGAGGATCAGCGAGCCATGGAGCTCCGCTACGAGCGAGACGGCCGCGTCGAGCGCCGACCACGACTCCTCGCTGCCATCGGCGGCCACCCCGATCCGAACGAGCCTCCGCTCGTCTCTTTCGGCGTACCCGAGGGGAGCGACCGCGATCGCGCACGGCGCACCCGAGAGCAGGGATTCACCGGTGCCGCCGATGAACACTCGACCCAGGGCGCCTCGGCGAGTCGAGCCGACCACGATCGTCAGCGGCGCCTCCTCCTCGGCGAGGTCGTGGAGCGCGTGCGCGGGGGAGCTGCCCGCGATCGCTCGGGTCTCCACCTCGAGCGGCGCAAGACGTTTGCGCGCGACCTCGAAGATCGGCTCCGCTGCCTCTCGCAACCACGTTTCAACATCCTCGGGCCCCATCAACCACTCCGGGAGGTACAGAACCGCCACGACGACCGGCTCGGCGTCGAGGACCTCCGCCAGCAGGCCCCCGAGGGCGAGCGCGTCCTCGCTGTGCTCTAAGCCGTCGTATCCGATGATGATCCGTCGGCGCATGGACCCTTCTCAATAGCGAATGCTGCTCGACTACCTACTGATCGCCGCGATCGTATTCGCGATCAACCTGCTGCCGGCATTCGGTCCTCCGACAAGCGCCGTCCTGGTTGCCCTCTCGCTGAGCTTCGATCTCGCCTCGGCGCCCCTGATCGCGTGCGGGGCCCTCGCGGCGGCCTCCGGCCGCTTCGTCCTCGCCAATGGGGCCCGGCGCCTTCGTCCCCGTCTCTCTGATGAGCGACGCCTGCATCTGGCCGCAGCCGAGCGGTTCGTGGTTCAGCACCGCGGTAGAGCGGCAGCTGGGCTCGGACTGTTCGCGCTGTCTCCGGTCCCCAGCGGGCAACTGTTCACCGCTGCGGGGCTGATGGAGGTTCCGCTCGCGCCCCTCACCGCGGCGTTTTTCGCCGGCCGGGTCGTCTCCTACACGATCTACGTCACCGGGGCTGCGGCGCTCGAGGACACACTTGGCAACGCGTTCATTGACAGCCTGACTTCGCCGATCGGAATCGCTGCACAGCTGGTCGCCCTGCTTGGGCTGGTGCTGTTGCTTCGACTCGACTGGGCGGACATCCTTGCCCGCCGTGAGAGCTGATGCTGGCGCCCAGGGGCGTTGAGCCGAATCTCTAATCTGAATGCCGTGACCGGCGCCCAGGAGCGGTAGGAGTGTTCGGAAAGGGCGTCCGCGTCGGGCGGTTGGCGGGGATCCCGATCAGCATTCACCCGCTCTGGCTGATCATCGTGGCGCTGATCACCTGGTCGCTCGGCGATTCCTATTACCCCGATGAGGTGCCGGGCATCGAGCCGGCTGCGGCCTATGCGCTCGGCTTCGCCAGCGCCCTCCTCCTCTTCGCCAGCATCCTCCTGCATGAGCTCGGACATGCCGTCGTCGCCCGACGCTACGGGGTAGAGATAGAGGGAATCCAGCTCTGGCTGCTCGGGGGGGTGGCGAGGATGAAGGACACCGCGCACCGGCCGGAGGAGGAGCTCCGCTTCGCGCTTGCGGGGCCGGCGGTGACGGTCGCACTCGTGCTCGTCTCCGGCCTCGCTGTCGCGGTCCTTCCCACCTCAGCCCCAGACGCGCTCACCTCCCTGCTCGCCTACCAGGCTCTCGTCAACTCCCTGATTCTCGTCTTCAATCTCCTGCCCGCCTTCCCTCTCGACGGCGGCAGGGTCCTGCGGGCGATTCTCTGGCGCCGCAGCGGAGACATGGACCGCGCGACCATCACCGCCGCGGGAGTCGGACGCAGCTTCGCCTACGTGCTGATCGCCCTCGGCTTCGCGGGCGCCTTCCTTGGGGCGCCCGGCCTGCTCTGGCTCGGCGTGATCGGCATCTTCCTGATCGTCGCCGGGCAGGCCGAGGAGGCCGGTGTACGGCTCAAGTCCACCTTCCAGGGCCTTGGCCTGCGAAGGGTGATGGCGGTGCCGGCGAGCACCCTGGACGCCGACTCGACCGTGGCGGACGCGCTTCGCGACTCGTTCGCGCCGCTCGCCTACCACGCTTTCCCGGTGGTCGAGGGCGGGCGCCCGGTGGGAATACTCAGCATCGACCAGGTGGAAGGCCTCGAATCGGCCAAGCGCGAGACCGCCCGAGTCGGGGACCTGGCCGACCGCGATCCCTCCGTCTTCGTCAACGAGGACGTCACCATCGAAGAGCTGACGGCCAGCCCCGGCTTTCAGCGGCACCGCCGAGCGGTCGTCCGCTGCAACGACGGCGAGATCGGGATCATCTCCGCGACCGCGATCGAGCGCGCGGTGCGAGCGAGGCGGATGCTCGCCGACCAGGAGCCTGCGGGCGTCGCGGGATCGAAGCCCGCCCGCATGCGCGGCTAGCCTGACCATTCGAGACCGGGCCGCGGCCCTGTGGTAGTCATCACCGCATGACTGCCCCGTTGGAGCGGCGTTCGCGACAAGCGACGACGGACGCGGGGGCTCTGGCGGCTGAGTTGGACCTGAGCGCCGATGAGCATCAGCTCGTAGCCGGCCTGCTGCGACTGGGGGTGACGGCCGAGCAGATCCGCGGAGCTCGCCAGCACGGCCGGCTCGAGGAGGCAATCTTCGAGGGAGTCCTCGACCCCGAGAGGGAGAGGCGAACGGTGAGCCCCGCCGAGATCGAGGCGGACGGGGGCCTCGCCGCCTCCGAGATCACGGCAACTCTGCGAGCGTTCGGCCTGCCACCGCCGGGCCCCGAGGAGCACTACTTCACGCCCGAGGAGGCGAGGGTCTTTCGCGAGCTGGGCCGGCTCGAAGACGTGTGGCCTCCGGACATGCGGCTTGAGATTTCCCGGGTCTACGGCCAGGCGCTGGGCCGGATCGCCCAGACCGAGCTTCATCTCTTTCGCGCCCGGGTCGAGCCCCTGCTGAGGGACATGACAGACAGTCCGCTGGACACCCTCGGTGCGGTCAGGCAGGCATTCGGATGGCTGCTGCCACTCGCCGATCCCCTGCTCCTCGGCGTGCATCGACGAAAGCTCGAGCAGGAGATGACCCAGGCGGCCGTCTGGGCAGTGGAGTCGGAGGCCGAGGGACTGGTGCCGGGAACGGTCGAGGTCTCGCTGCTCTTCCTGGACCTGCGCCACTTCACCTCGTATGCGAACCGGCACGGGGATGCGACGGCGATCGAGGCCATCGACCGCCTCGGCCGGGCGGTGACGGAGAACAAGGGCGATGCGGGCCGCGTGGTGAAGCAGCTAGGGGACGGCTACATGCTGGTCTACCCTGACCCGGACGCGGCGACCGCGTCTGCCCTGGCAATAGCCGGGGCGCTGGAAGGAAGCGAGGGCCCGCCCCTGCACGGGGGGTTGCATCACGGGAGGACCGTATTCCGAGACGGCGACTACTTCGGTCGCGCAGTGAACCTCGCCGCTCGGCTGTTGAGCATCGCCAAAGACGATGAGCTGCTGGCGACAGCTGGAGTCGCCGACAGCGCGCCCCTGCACCCCTGGAAGACACGCGGAGAGCACACCCTCCTCGGTTTCCAAGCACCAATCGAGGTGTTCGCCCTTCGCTTGGCGGACGGAACGACCTAGCGCTGAGGGACGTAGGGCGCCGCGAGAGCCGTGTCCTTCAAGTGGAGCGGCCTTCAGTCCTCGCAGAGGTCGCCGACGCGGGCATCGGCGATGCGCACCATCTCGTCTGGGTCCACGAGCACCCCGTGCCCGTGATCCCCGGCGCTGCACAGCACACGGTCGTGCTCGAGCAGGCCCGAGTCGACGACCTGAGGGATCCCGTGCAGCGCCCCGAAGGGCGGGATCGCGCCCACCTCGAACCGCTCGAAGTCACGCCCAATCTCATCCTCGGTGGCCAAGCGAAGCGAGCCGCCCGCCTCCAGCAACTCGCGAGCCTTGCCGAGGTCGAGGCGCCGCGAGGCCGGGATCACGGCCAGCAGGTAGCGATCGCCGTCGCGCAGGATCAGGTCCTTCGCGGCATCCTCCGGCGGGACTCCGGACGCCTGAGCCTCGGATGCCGCGGTGAAGCGCTCCTCATGCTCGACCGACTCGTGCTTGACCCCCTCGCCGTCCAGGTAGGCGGTGACCGCCTCGATGCTCTCCTTTGACATTTCTCCTCCTCGTCCTAGACGCCGGCGCCAACCCATGGCTGACGATCAGCTCACACCTGAGCCTACCGCTGCGCCTCGCGCCGGAAGGAGCCCAGCGACATGCTCCGCCTGACCCTGGTCGGCGTCGGCGCGATGAACTCGCCCCGATTCGCGCCCGCGGGACTGCTTGTGAAGGAGGCGAGCGGATAGGAATGCACCCGATGGGGAACAGCGTGGAGCGACCGGAATTGGTTTCGGCGATGCTGGACCCGGGTTTCTACCCCCACTCGCCGGACAAGGTCGAGCTGCGAGAGACGAGCACCTCATGGGTCTTCCTTGCCGGCGCTCTCGCCTACAAGGTGAAGAAGCCCGTCACCTTTCCCTTCCTCAACTACGGAGCCCCCGAGCGGCGCCACGAGATGTGTCGCGAGGAAATTCGCCTCAACCGCCGGCTGGCCTCGCATATCTATCTGAGGGTGGTCGGCATCGCCCGCGACGGCGGTCGGCACCTCCTCACCGCGGAGGACGACAGCGAAGCGGTCGAGTACGCGATCGAGATGAGACGGGTGGAGGAGGAGCGCAGCCTTGAGGCACTGGTCCGCAACGGCCGGCTTCAGCCCACCCAGGTTGAGGCTGTCGCCCGTCGTCTCGCCGGGTTTCACGCCGATGCAGCGGTTGCGCCGCGGCGGTTCCGAGAGATCCGGGTCCTGGTCGACAGTCTGGAGGAGAACCTGGCGACGCTGCGGGAGGCTGGTGCCGACATCCTCAGCGCGGACCGGCTCGATGCCGCGCGACACTTCACGCACGCGTTTGTGGCCGCAAACGACAGGCGGCTCGCATCGAGGGCGCGGGCCGGGCTGGTACGAGAGTGCCACGGCGACCTGCGCGCCGAACACGTGATCGTGCCGGCGAAAGGTGATCTCTACGTCTACGACTGCGTGGAGTTCAACCCCGCGCTGCGGAACATCGACATCGTCTCCGATCTCTCCTTTCTGGTGATGGATCTGACCAGGCTCGGCGCCGATGACCTCGCCTCGCGGCTGGTCGCCGAGTACCGCCGAGCTGGCGGCGATCCCGGAGACGATTCCCTGGTCTCGTTCTTCGCCTCCTTTCGGGCCTGGGTCCGAGCGAAGACCGCCTGCCTCCGCGCGCGGGAGCCGTCGCAGGGCGATTCCGAGCGCGCGCTGCGGGAGAGAGAGGCACGCGAGCTCTTCCGGCTCGGGCACCGCTTCGCCTGGCGGGCCCGCGGCCCGCTGGTGCTGAGCCTGTGCGGAGTGGCCGGCTCAGGCAAGACCACGCTCGCGCGCGAGCTCGGCACGACCAGCGGTTGGCCCCGCGTTTCTTCCGATCTCACCCGCAAGCGGCTCACCGGTATCCGGCCGACCGAGCGCGCAGGGCCCGGGCAGTACTCGAGCGAGTTCACCGAGAGGACCTATCGGGAGATGGGACGGTCGGCCCGCCAGCGGCTCGAGCGGCACGGCGGGGTGATCGTCGACGCCACGTTCCATCGACGCTATGAGCGCGACGCGTTTCGGGCGGGACTGGGTGATTCTTCTGTCCCGACCCTGTTCGTCGAATGTCGAGCGCCGGCCGAGATCCTCAAGGCCCGCGTCGGCGCCCGGGCGTCGGAGCCGGAGCGTGTCTCCGATGCCGACGTGGCGATAGTCGAGCGACAGCTGGCCGAGCTCGAGCCGCTCGAGGAGGTCCCCGCTCGGGAGCGGAGCCAGCTTTTCACCGACGCCCCCACTCGCAAGCTGCTCACCGAGATCGAGTCCTTCGTCGACCGGTCGGCCTGGCGGCCTCGCTGACGATCAGGGCTCGGTGTCCGGGCGGGCGAGGCGCTCGCGAAGCCGCTCGACCTCGTCCTCCAACTCCACAACGAGGTGGATCAGCTCCATCAGCACCTCATCGAGGTTCACCTTCCGCTGCTCCCTGACGTCGTCGAGCAGCCGCTCAAGGTGCTCTCGTCTCTCTCTGTGCTCCACGCGGCCGGATCCTAGTCGCCTTCGCCCGCGCCGGCCTCGGCAGGCCTAGGGTTTCGGGAGCAAGAGCCGCAAGAGAAGTAGTGCGATGAACGACTTTGCGCAAGCAAGCCCCGCGGCGCTCATTGAGGTGTCCGATGCGGTCTGGGAGATCTCGGCGAGCACAAGGCCGGACATGCGGGTGCCGGCGCGCGTGTTCGCGGATGATGAGCTGCTGGATGCGATTCGGGGAGATCGCTCCCTGGAGCAGCTTCAGAATGTCGCGACCCTACCGGGGGTAACCGGCGCGGCGCTGGCGATGCCCGACGTGCACCAGGGCTATGGCTTCCCGGTGGGTGGGGTCGCGGCGACCGAGACCCCCGACGGAGTGGTCTCACCCGGTGGGGTCGGCTACGACATCAACTGCGGGGTGCGCCTGCTGGCGCTGCCGTTCACCGACGCAGAATTGGGCGAGAGGCGCGCCGCGCTCGTCCATGAGATCTCGCGCCAGGTGCCGGCCGGGATGGGGAAGCGGGGACGCTTCTCCGTTCGCGGCTCAGCGCTCGACCGGGTGCTGACCGAGGGGGCCCGTGCCCTGGTCGAGCGCCACGGGATCGGGACTGCGGATGACCTTCAGCGAACCGAGTCCGGCGGTCGGCTTCCCGGAGCAGACCCCGCCCATGTCTCCGAGCGCGCCCGGGCCCGCGGGGCCGTTCAACTCGGGACGATGGGAGCGGGCAACCACTTCATCGAGGTGCAGCGGGTCGAGCGCATTCTCGATCCGGCCGCGGCAAAGGCCTTCGGCCTCGGCGAGGGGCAGATCACCGTGCTGATCCACTCCGGATCCCGCGGGCTCGGCCACCAGATCTGCACCGACTACGTGCGGCACATGGACGCGGCTCTGAGCCGCTACGGAATCGTCCTTCCGGACCGCCAGCTTGCCTGCGCACCGCTCTCCTCGCCGGAGGGAAAGGCCTATATGGCGGCGATGAGCTGCGCGGCGAACTTCGCCTGGGCCAATCGCCAGACCATGGCCCATCGCATCCGCGAGGCGATCAGGACGGCGATCGGGCACAAGGCCGCCCATGGGACGCGCCAGGTCTACGACGTGGCCCACAATGTGGCGAAGCTCGAAACACACGGCGGACGAACCGTCTGCGTTCATCGAAAGGGCGCCACTCGCGCATTTCCGGCCGGCTCGCCGGACGTCCCACCCGAGTACCGTCCCGTCGGCCAACCGGTGTTCATTCCCGGCAGCATGGGCACGGCGAGCTTCGTGCTGGTGGGGCGGCCGGGATCGATGGAGCGGTCCTTCGGCTCGTGCTGTCACGGGGCGGGCCGGCGCATGAGCCGCACAGGCGCGCGCCGCGAGATCTCCGGAGCGAAGCTGCGTAGGCAGCTCGAAGCGAGGGGGATCGTCGTTCGCTGCCCCTCGCAGCGCGGGCTGGCCGAGGAGGCGCCCTTCGCCTACAAGGACGTCGATCGAGTGGTCTCGGTGGTCGAGCGGGTGGGGCTCGCTGCGCCTGTGGCGAGGCTGATCCCGCTTGGCGTGGTCAAGGGCTGAGCGCTCCCACCTGAGGCCCCCTGGCGTCCGGCAGCCGGTGGACTCAGGTGTCGCAGGAACCAATCCCTGGCGAGATCCGCCACTCGGTCGAGCGTTCCGGGCTCCTCGAAGAGATGGGTCGCGCCGGGGACGACGGCGACCTCACGCTCGCAGTGCAGCAGCTCCGCTGCTTGCTCGTTGAGCTCGAGCACCTGCCAGTCCGCGCCGCCGACTATCAGCAGAGTGGGAGATTGGACCTCCGGCAGCTTCGGGGCGGCGAGGTCCGGGCGTCCCCCCCGGGAGACCACCGCGCTGATGCCGCCACCCATCTCGGCGGCGGCACAGAGCGCGGCGGCAGCGCCGGTGGAGGCGCCGAAGTACCCGAGGGGAAGTTCGCCGAGGTCCGTCTCTCTCTGAGCCCAACGCGTAACCGCGGCGAGGCGCTTCGCGAGCAGGTCGACGTCGAAGACCTTTTCGCGGTCTGCCGCCTCCTCGTCGGTCAGAAGATCGAACAGCAGCGTCGCGAGCCCCGCCTTGTTCAGGGCCTCGGCGACCTCGCGGTTGCGCGGGCTGAGCCGGCTCGAGCCGCTTCCGTGGGCAAAGATCACCAGGCCCACGGCGGCTTCCGGAAGCCGGAGGTCGCCTGGTAACCGCAGTCCCGGATCGACCTCCATCTCGACGGCCCGCTCGGTGGGCGACGGATCAGTTGCGGGCGCCGGATCGGCCGCGGCACCGACCGCCGGTGCGTGCGCGGCCGCGAGGAAATCGATCACCGCCTGGTCGTCGAGCTGTCCGAACTCGACGTAGAACTGGCCGATCCCGAAAAAGCCGTGTGGCTGCTCGAGGCAGATCACCTCATCGAACTCGTCGGCCAGGCGCACCTCGGTTCCGGGGGGAGCAACGGGAACCGCGAGGATCACCCGAGCCGCACCGAGGGCTCGTAGCGCACGACCAGCCGCCACGGCCGTTCCGCCTGTGGCGATCCCGTCGTCTACGAGGAGCACTGTGCGCCCTTCGACCGGAAGGGACTGGCGCTCACCTCGGTAGACGCGCCCCCGCCGGTCCAGCTCCTCGGTCTCGCGGGCGACGATCGCGTCAAGCTCCTCCTCGCCGATGCCAATCAGCTCAAGGTCCTCGCGGCGGATGACGCGGACGCCGCCCTCCGCGATCGCCCCGATGCCGTACTCGGGCTGGAACGGCGCCCCGAGCTTGCGTACGAGCAGGATGTCGAGCGGGGCCTCCAGCGCCCTGGCGACCTCATAGCCGACCGGTACGCCCCCTCGCGGGAGGGCCAGCACGAGCGGATTGGCCGCCCGGAACCGATCGAGCGATTCGGCGAGCTTGCGGCCGGCATCTCGACGATCCAGGAACAGTGCCAGGCGCTCCACCATCACGGCGAACCTACGGCCCGTGGCTCCGGCGGACATCGGTGCCCAACTCGGCTCCTGGTCCGCGCAAACTACGGATCTCGGAGCAGCCCAGTCCAGCTACACGTCGAGGACCACGCGGGCCCGCCAGGATCCGTCGGCTCGTTTCATTTCGAGCCGGTGGTAGGTGACGCCCTTGACCAGGCTCTGCGGCTCCGCTCGCCGGCCGGCGACCAGGGCCTCCAGCGAGGTGTCCGCGAGGTCCACCCGCAGGGCACGCTCGGGGATGAAGGCGTCCGTCTCGGAGAGATACGCCAGCTCGCTGAGCCACTCCACCAGCAGGGCGGGCAGGTCGCTTGCCTGGGCGCTTACATGGCGCTCGACCGATTCGCCTGGTGGCGCCTCGGCCAACAGCTCGCCGAACGCCCGGGTCGCCTCTTCGAACACCGCAGCCGGGCTCTCGGCCTCGATCGAGAGCTCCACCTCAGAGGTATGTTCGAGCCAGCGGTACATGAGTCCTGGGCCGGTCAGAGCGATCGGCTGAGCCGCGTTTGCCTGTCGAGAGGCTGAGCGAGGGCCGCTAAGCGCGGTGCTCGCCACCCCCTCCGGTCTCATCGCCCCGACGACTTCGCGCGACCCTCTTGCCGCTTGTGCTCGAGATGCCTGACGTGGGCGTCGGAGCCCGGAAAGAGCTCGCTGACGTGGCCGTCGTCCTCCCAGCGCACGCGGTAAGGGGGGGCACCGTTCTCGCCGAGGACCTCGAGGATCTCTCCGTCTCGGTCAGGCTCACCGGTGTGGTGCCCGCGGATCACGAGCTGATCACCGGGGGAAGCAGACAGAACTTGGGGACTTGATGACATCGCAATCCTCCGTGTATTTGGGGAGATGCTCACCGATCACGGGTCAGGTCGCATCGGGGGCACGCCCGGATGTGGGCTGCGGCGAACTACCGAGCCCTCTCCGAGACCGCGCGGCCCCGCCGCGCGGCTCTACGCTTTCGCCCATGGCGCGCGGGCATGCTCCGTTCGCGATCTTCAACCGGACCGCGAATCCAGTGGTCCAGGGGCTGCTGCGCTCCCCCCTTCATCACGCGGTGAGCGGGCGCCTGGCGCTGATCACGGTCACCGGCCGCCGGAGCGGCCGCGAGCACACCTTTCCGGTCGGCTATCAGGAGCGCGACGGGCGGGTGCGGATCGAAGTGGGCTGGCCGGAGCGCAAGCGCTGGTGGCGCAACCTGCTCGAGCCGAGCCCCGTTCGCCTCCGGCTTCGCGGGGTCGAGCACACGGGGACCGCCCTCGCGCGGGGCGACGAGCGCAGCAGCGTCAAGGTCGACGTAACGCTCGACCCATAGAGTCGGCCGATGGACGTAGGGCTCGCGGCCGCGATCCTCCTTGCCCTCGGATTCGCAGTCACCAACGGCCTTCACGACGCGTCGAACGCGATCGCGACCCTGGTGGCCACCCGCGCCGCCCGGCCGTCGCAGGCCATCCTCCTCGCCACGGTCTTCAACCTGCTGGGCCCGCTGCTGGTTGGCGCCGCCGTCGCCGACACGATCGGCGGCATCGTCACCGTGTCGCCGTCGGTCGCGATCGAGGTGATCGGCTCGGGGCTGGCGGCGGCCACCGCCTGGAATCTCGCAACCTGGCGGCTCGGGCTGCCCTCGAGCTCCGGTCACGCCCTGGTCGGCGGCCTGGTCGGTGCCGCCGTGGTGGAGGGGGGCGTCGACGCGGTCCGCTGGGGCGGGCTCGACGGCCTCCACCCGGTCGGTGTCTTCGGGACGCTGATCGCGCTTGCCCTCTCACCGGTGCTCGGAGGGCTCGCCGCGCTGGTGGTGATCCGCGCCCTTCGCCGGGCGGCGACGCGGGCCACGCACCGCTGGCGCGGCATCGTTCAGAGCGGGCAGTGGGTCACCTCCGCGGCGCTCTCCTTCAGCCACGGGGCCAACGATGCGCAGAAGTCGGTTGGCGTGGTCGCGGCGCTGCTGCTCGCCGACGGGCGGATCGACTCACTCTCCGCCCCCACCTGGGTGATCGTCGCCTGCTCGGTGGCGCTGACGGCCGGCACGGCACTCGGCGGTTGGCGGATCATTCGTACCGTGGGTCGCCGGATCTACCGCATCCATCCGCTCGAGGGGCTCTCCAGCCAGACCTCGTCGGCTGGCGTGATCTTCGGCGCTTCGCTGCTCGGCGCGCCCGTGTCAACCAGCCAGGTCGTCGCGTCATCGGTCGTCGGGATCGGCGCGGGCCGGCGGCGCCTGCGCCACGTCAACTGGGAGCTGGTTCGCCAGATCGGGCTCGCCTGGCTGATCACCCTCCCGGCTTCGGCGGCGCTCGCCGCCGCCTCGCTTAGCCTGTGGCGGTGGCTCACGTGAGCGCCCGACGGCGTCATAGCTGGTTCCTGCCCGATACCCCCGACGTGATCGGGCTACTTCGCCGCCAGACCGCGGTGACGATCGAGGCACTCGACGCCTTCGCAGCCTGGGCCGCCGGCGACGCGGCCGCCGCCCAGATCGTTCGCGACGCCGAGCCTCGCGGCGACGCGGCCAAGCGCGAACTGCTGAATGCCCTGCGCGAGGCCTTCGTCCTCCAGCTGGAGCCGGAGGACGTCTTCACCCTTTCTCGTGGGCTCGACTGGATCCTCGACTACGCCCGCGACCTGATCGAGGAGGCCGAGGTGATGGCGGTGGTCCCGGACGCGGGAATCGCGGGGATGGCGAAGCTGCTTGCGGAAGCCACCGGGCAGGTCGACGAGGCGATCGGCCACCTCGGCTCGGACGATCGCCGAGCCACCGCGGCCGCCGACGCCGCGATCAAGACGGTGCGCCGGCTGGAGCACGTCTACTACCGCGACACCGCCAAGTTGCTGGAGGTCGAGGACATGCGCCAGCGAATCGGGCTTCGGGAGCTCTACCGGCGTTGCGACCGGATCGGCGAGATCGTGATCGACGTCGCCGAGCGCATCGTCTATGCGGTCGTCAAGGAGAGCTGAACACATGCACGTGTCGACGCTCGAGCAATCACCCGGTGTCTGGACGCATGAGGTCACCAACCAGCCGCCGCCGTTGGTCGATTACAACGTCTTTGACGCCGATCGGCCGCTGGTGGAGGCGGTGCGTCGCGAGGGCGCCGACTGGGCAGAGGAGAGGATTCGCGCGGTCGGGAAGCTGGCCGGCCGGGCCGACGTGCAGCGGCTCGGCGCCCTGGCCAACGAGAACCCTCCGAAGCTCCGCACCCACGACCGCTACGGCAACCGGGTGGACGAGGTCGAGTTCCATCCCTCCTGGCACGAGCTGCTCGGCCTGGCGGTGCAGAATCAGCTCCACTCGCTGCCATGGCGTGAGCCGGGACCCGGCGCACATGTGGCGCGCGCCGCCAGCTTCATCTGCGTGTCCCAGGCCGAGGCCGGGATCGGTTGCCCACTCTCAGCCACCTATGCGGTGATCCCAGCGCTACGCCACCAGCCCGAGATCGCCCATGAGTGGGAACCGCGCTTCCTTTCCTCCGCCTATGACCCGCGCAACGTGCCCGCATCCGAGAAGACCGGCGCCCTGGCGGGGATGGGGATGACCGAGAAGCAGGGCGGCTCCGACGTGCGCGCCAACACGACCGTGGCCCGACCGGTGAACGGGGGCGGCCCCGGGGCCGAGTACGAGATCACCGGCCACAAGTGGTTCTTCTCGGTGCCGATGAGCGACGCTTTCCTGGTTCTCGCCCAGGCCGAGGGCGGGATCTCATGCTTTCTCTTCCCCCGCTGGACCCCCGACGGCGAGCGCAATCGGTTCCGCCTGCAGCGCCTCAAGGACAAGCTCGGCAACCGCTCCAATGCCTCATCCGAGATTGAGTTCGACGGAGCCTGGGCGCGGCTGGTCGGCGAGGAGGGGGCCGGGGTTCGAACGATCATCGAAATGGTCAACCACACCAGGCTGGACTGCGTGCTCGGCAGCGCCGCCGGGATGCGTGCCGGGGCCCTCCAAGCCATCCACCATGCCTCTCACCGCTCGACCTTCGGCAAGACCCTGGTCGATCACCCCCTGATGCGAAACGTCCTCGCGGACCTCGCGATCGAGTCCGAGGCGGCGACGATCTCGGCGATGCGCCTCGCCCGCTCCTATGACGAGGCGATCGCCGGCGACGAGAAGGCCGAGGCCTTCAAGCGGATCGCCAATGCAGTGCTCAAGTACTGGGTCTGCAAGCGGGGGCCGGCGCATGCCGTCGAGTGCCTCGAATGCCTGGGTGGCAACGGCTACGTCGAGGAGTCCGGGATGCCCCGCCTCTTCCGCGAGAGCCCCCTCAACTCGATCTGGGAAGGATCGGGGAACGTCCAGTGCTTGGACGTGCTGCGGACAATGATCGGGAGCCCCCACTTGGTCGAGGCGTTCTTCGCCGAGGTCGCCGAGGCCTCAGGCGAGGCCCGCCTCGACGCCTTCGTTTCGGAGCTTCGTTCCGAGCTCTCTGGTACGAGCGAGATCGAGTCTCGGGCGCGGCGCCTGGTCGAGCGAATGGCGCTCGCGCTCCAGGCTTCTCTGTTGATCCGCTTCGGCAACGAGGCGGTCGCGCACGCGTTCTGTGCCTCGCGGCTCGATGGCGAGTGGGGCTGGGCTTTTGGAACACTCCCGGTCGGTACCGACTTCGGCCGGATCATCGAGCGCCATCGCGGGCCGGCCTGAGAGCGCCGCCGTTGCGGCGAGTAAGGTCCGGCAACTCTTCCATGCCATGCGGCCGCCGAAGGTGCGAGAGCCCATGTCGACAGGCAGCGAGTCCTCAGGCGAGGCCGGACTAGCGGCCAGGCGTGTGACCGAGGCCGAAGCCGACCAGGTCACTGAGCTGTTCACGCTCGCCTTCCACGAGGACCCAACTTGGAGCTGGGCCTTTCCGGACCCCGACAAGCGGATCGGCCACCACCGGCTCTTGTGGGGGCTCTACATGCACAGCGCCGTTCCCTATCGGTGGGTCTGGATGACGGAGGATGGAGGCGCCGCCTCGCTTTGGATCCCCCCGGGTGAGCCCGAGCTCAGCGACGAAGACGAGGCGAAGGTCGAGCCTCTGCTTCGCCGGCTGCTCGGCTCTCATGCCGATGACGTGCTGGTGCTTCTCGACCGCTTCGATTCAAACCATCCCAGACACGAGCCGCACTACTACCTGAGTTTGCTCGGAACGCATCCGAACCATCGCGGACACGGCAAGGGCATGGGGCTTCTCGTCGCAAACCTTGCGCGTCTCGACGAGCTCGGTATGCCGGCCTACCTCGAGTCCAGCAATCGCGCCAACGACCATCGCTACGAACGGCTGGGCTTCGTACACGTGGGCGAGTTCGCGGCACCGGGGGGCGAGCCGACCGTCGCCTGCATGTGGCGCGATCCGCTGTGAGTCAGCGACCGATGTCGGCAGGCTCGCGCATGTGTGCGCGAGGGGGTTGTCGCTAATCGCGCATAGCAGGCGCCCGGAGCGAGGCCGGTCCGCTTCTGCTCTTCGCGCAGAGGAGGAGCGGCCAGCCGCGTGGGAACGGTACGGCCCGGGCACACCAAAACCGCAGCACGCTCTCCGCTTCCGCAGTGAGCTGCCGCACAGCCGCCCGCCGCGGGGTCGTTAGCGTGGCGCCCGCTCGCTCGCCAGACGACGCGCGTACTCCCGCCCGAGCCCGAGCGCTGCTCCGGTGATCACCGCCGTGCGGCCCTCGTGGCGGCTCACGCGTCGGCCCCGCGTACACGGAACCGGCGCCACCGCGCGTTCATGCCCTGCCCATCGAGCGAGCGACTGCGCCCGTCCCGGATCGGCAGCATCGTCCAGATCCCGAACCCGATGCGAGCGTGGTCGGGGATCAAGGTGCCGTGGGCCTCGTACACCGTGCGGCCGTCGACGCGCCAGGCCGCGGTCGATCTGCTCCGCTCGAGCGTGATCTCGCACGCGCGAAGCCGCGTGAAGTCGTCGTCGAAGTCCTCGTACGGCGACTCGATCATGTAGTAGAAGGGCTCGCCTGCTCCGCCGCCGCCCAAGCCCAGCTGCTCGTGCAGCGCGAACACGCGGGTGGAGGTGCCGCAGACGGCGAACACGCGCTTGCTCACGTCGAGGTCGAAGACGTGGAAGGCGGCCATTCCCCGACGGAAGTCCTCCGGTTCCCCGCCGATGTTCTTGACCGCCAGGTCGACGGCGAACGTCGCGGGCCGATCCGGCGCCAGCTCGAACCGGCGCGTCGAGAAGGTGAGGTACTTGGGGCTGTCGGCGGACTGAAACCTGTGGTGCGACAGCGAGAAGCGCGGAATCGTCACTCGCACCTCGCCCGCGCCGACGGCCAGCTCCGCGTTGGGGTCCAGCGGGATGTGCTCGCCGCCCGTCGGGAGCGGCAGGCGCGCCGGGCCCCAGCGCGCAGCGTCGAGGTTCGGCCCCCTGAGCTCGTCGTACGTGACGAATCCGTCGCGAGCGACGACGGGGGCCTCCGTCTCGGGC
>JBOGZE010000327.1:0-6509 GCA_050697055.1 Solirubrobacterales bacterium | reverse complement strand
GCTCCACCCGGGCTGCCGGCAGGCCGACCTCCGTGGCGCTGGCTTTGGGACCGCGAGTGTGGCGCCGTCGGCGATCCCTGCAAGCCCCTAACGGGCTCCTGGCGGCCCTCGCCTTCGGCTCGGGTTCCGGGATCGCCTATTCCGGCGCTTGCGCGCCCCCCGTTCAAGCCAGCACCACGAACGGAGGCCAGCATGCGAACCACAGCACCCCGCGACCCGGTTGTCGGCAGACCCAGCGAGCTCGGCCGCTATCGGATCAAAGAGGGCGAGCGCCTTCTGGTCGGCCAGCGCGTCGACGGCGTCGTTCAGGTCACCGACCGCCCGCTCGGGCGCCCGGGGCGGACCTACCTGGTCGAGGAGGGGATCTCCTCGAAGCAAGAACTCGCCGCGCTCATCGCCGACTACAAGGCGCAGGCGGAGCGCCTGGGCGATTGCCCGATGCGGGCGAGCCTGCTCAACCTCGATGAGTCCGATCGCATTCGCGAGGCGCTCTCATGAGCGCCAGCCTGGACAAGCGCCGACGGGTCGAGGCGCTGGCGAGCGAGCTGTACGTCGGCAAGGGGGAGTACCTGCTGCGAATCGCCCGAGCGAATTCGCGGAGCCCTGACGACGCGGAGGAGGCGCTGCAGGACGCCTTCATCGCCTTCATCCGCAAGTTCGACCCCGATGGTGAGGCGCCGCCGCTCGCCTGGCTCACCCTTGCGTTGAAGCGCGAGTGCTGGGGCCGCATCCGAAGTCCACACATGCAGCGAAGCGTGGGCCAGGAGCGCCATGCCGAACTCGACGAGGTCGGCTTCGTCGTCGACAACTTCGAGCACCCGGGCGCCTCGCCGCATGACGCGGCTGAGTTGGGCGAGCGCGTGGTTGAGACGCGGGATCTACTCGCGCAGCTGAAGCCTCAGGAGCGGCGCGCGATCGGCCTGAAGGCCCTCGGCTACAGCTACAAGGAGATCGGAGAGATCACGGGCTGGACCTTCACCAAGATCAACCGGTGCATCGCCGAAGGCAACGCGCGCCTTCGGGAGCTTGGCGCGCCGATGCACAAGCAGCACTGACGCTCGCCAGCAATTGGGCGGGGGCGAAGGTACTCGCGTCGCGTCTTAGAGATGACGTGCGCGAGGAAACCGCTCAGGAGCCCTCGATCCTCCACGTCCTCTGCCTGGCGCTGATCGCGCTGCTGCACCGCGACGTGGTCGTCACGGTGCTTGCCCCAGACGGAGCCACTATCGCTCGCTTCGAGGGCGCCCTCGCGTGCGCGTTCGAGCTTCCGGGCGAAGCCGACCGACTGCTCGTGATCGAGCTCGAGGCGGGGACTGTGCATGTCCGACCCGGCGACGTCGAGCGGCTAGAGCGCTGGAGCGTTGCGCTCGGCGGCGACTCATACGCGAGCGTTGGGATCTGTCTCTGCAACGGCCTCAGCGTCCTGATCCAAGAGGATCTCGCCCAGGCCTTCCGATAGGCGGGCGCCTCCCTTGCCCAAACCTCCCTGCCACATCAGCGCCGAAGGGCGCGCGCGGTCAAGGGCGCGGAGCGCCCGTACCCCGAAGGGGTTGAGGGCGTCGCGCCGGCGGCGCTAAGCAGTTGGTGGTGAGCGGGCTGGGGGTGGAACGATCGGGCGGTGGATCACGTCTTGTTTGTGATGGCTACCTGCATACAGGTGTGCTCGGCAGCGTGAGCAGGGCTTTGCTCACCGCGGAGCAGGTCGCGAAGCTCCTGGGCGTCTCGACGGCCTGGGTTTACGAGCAGTCGCGGCGAGGGCGGATCCCCACGGTGACGCTGGGTCGCTACCGGCGCTATCGAGCCGAGGCGATAGCGGACTGGCTGGAACGGATTGAGGCCGCAGGTGGCAGTCGCTCGATAGCGGATGCCCGGGGCGTCGGGGCGCTGCGGATAAAGCCGCGGCGTGCGAGTTCATCGGCCCGCGAGTAGCAGCTGCCGCCGGATGCTGGGGGAAAATCAAGCTGTGGCTCGTCGCTCAACGGGTACGGGGTCTCTTTCAACCCGCCGGGATGCCCGGGGGGTCGGAAGCTGGTATGGACAGTGGTGGGTCGGCGGACGGCGCGTCACCCGAAAGCTGGGCCGAAGGCGGGAGTCGGGGTCTCGGCTGGGCCTGACTCGAAGTCAAGCTGAGCGTGAGCTGCAAACGCGAATCGACCGAGACACCGCGGCGCCCGTGGAGCGCGCGGTCGATGTGCGCGAAGCGGGGGAGCGACTGATCGAGCACCTGACGTCGCTCGGCAGAAAGCGCTCGACGTTGGGGAACTACGAGTCCTACCTACGTGTACACCTCGCGCCGTTCTTCGGCGAGAGGGCCCTGAACCGGATCGGCCGGGGGGATGTGGAGGCGTTTATCGCTGCTAAGCGCAGGGAGGGAAGAGAGGCGAAGAGCATCCTCAACTACTTGGGGCTGCTCCATTCGATCTTTGACTACGGAGAGAGACGCGGCTTCGCGCAGGCGAATCCGGTGAAGGTCGTCGATAAGCCCCGCTCCTCGGGAGCCGACCCGGATGTGCGCTTCCTCGACGGAGCCGAGCTCGAAGCGCTCTTCGCGGCGGTTCCGGACGACGCCCGCGGGCCGACCGAGCGGGCGATCTACCTGACCGCGGCGATGAGCGGTCTACGCCAGGGGGAGCTCCTCGGGCTTCGCTGGCGGGACCTCGATTGGTCGGCCTCCCGGATCAGGGTGCGGCAAAGCTACGTCCGCGGGGAATTCGGCACCCCAAAGTCGCGGCGCTCGTCGCGGTCGGTGCCGCTGGTCGACCGGGTCGCCGGCGAGCTTGATCGCCACTTCCAGCAGAGCTCGTACCAGGGCGACGATGACCTGGTCTTCTGCCACCCTGAGACCGGGGCGCCGCTGGACCGCTCGCGGTTGCTGAAACGGTTCAAGAGGGCTTGCAGGCGCGCGGAGATCCGGGAGATGCGCTTCCACGATCTGCGGCACACCTTCGGGACCCGCACGGCAGGGGCGGGCGTGCCCTTGCGCACGCTCCAGGAGTGGATGGGCCACCGGGACTTCAAGACCACGCTCATCTACGCGGACTATCAGCCGAGCGCGGGGGAGCTCGAGCTGGTTGAGCGAGCCTTCCGCCAAGGTGCCAAACGAGGTGCCAAACTGAGCGAAAGTGAGGGGACCTCAGAGCACCCAGAACCGCTTCATCAAGCCGAATCCGAGGTGAGCTGACCCGGGACCTTCTGGTTGTGGTCCAGGCGGTCGCCGGTTCGAGTCCGGTCGCTCACCCTTAAGCCGCTGCAATCATCGTGGTGCGGGGAGTCTGTGCGCGGCGCGCGGCTGCAAGAAGCATGAGCCCGGGGAACTCGAGCCCGCTGGGCGTCTCATACGCGCGCGCCGCCTCCTGAGCCCGATCACGGATCGCCTCCACCGCCTCGTCCGAAACCGAGGACACGACCTTCGCGAGCGGCGCCGCGAGGGCGCACGACCGATTCCACCATTGCTCGAAAGAGTCGGCTCGCAGCGGCACTGGCAGTTCGTTTACTGCCACGTCGACCAGCCCGGCCTCGGTGAGGAGATCGGCGAGTTGCCCGGAATCCGCGAGGGAGAAGACCCCTGGGATCCCGGTGTTGGGGCAGCTCGCGCCGGTGCCGCCCGGAGTACTACGACAACCAGCGCGCCGTCGTGAGGAGGCTGCAGGAGAGGAAGGCGCTGCGGCCGGGGATCGATGTCAAGCGGGGCAGCGACATCCTCTGGTCCCTCAACCACCCGGACCTGTGGTTATTGCTCGTCGGCCAGCGCGGCTGGTCACGCGCGGCGTACGAGAAGTGGACGGGGGACACGGCGTGTTCCCAGCTGCTGAAAGGCGACACGCGCCGGCGGCGAGCGAGCGGTTGATGGGTCGTTCAGGCGCGGACCGGTCGCGGTGGTGGAACCCCTCGACTCGTGAGGACCCCGTGGGAGTTATGCCGCGGACTTAGCCGGGTACGCCGACCGGCGGCTGGGGAAGCATGCGCAGGAACTCCTCCGGAAGCGCCTTGCTCGCCTGCCAGTACTCGAGGCCGACAATCTGCCCGGTGTTGGGATCGGATTCGCGCAACCCGGTCTCGATCTCCTCGGCGACGACCGTCGAGGGGTCATAGCCCTCGAAGCGCAGCCAGGCTATATCTGCCTCAGGGTCGTAGTGGCCGTCGATCTTCATCGCTCAAAGGGTACTTTCAGGCATCACGTCCTCCACAGGGTGAGCGGTCGTCTCATCGCCGCGGTCCGGGTGCTCGAACGCGATCACGAATCGTCCGGAGCGGACCCGCCACTCGGCCGCTCCTGGATTCCGGGTGCGCTTCTGGTAGTGGCCGATGATGGCGTCCTCAACGTCCGATCGCGGGACGCCGAGGAGATCGGCCTTGGCGGAGGCATGAGCGGTCCAGCGAACCCGCCGGGGACGAGTCGGCATGGCTCGATGAAAGCGGGCGGGGCGGACGATCGGCGCCCCGTGCGGGACGGGCATAGAGTTGGCATAGATCTGGAGACAACTCCGCTCGGCTCAGGGCAACTGAAAGCAACTCAGGCAGGCTCGGATTAGCTCAGATCAACCAGAACCCGCGAGTTGTGCCAGGCGGTCGCCGGTTCGAGTCCGGTCGCTCACCCTCATCCTTCGCTCGTCTTGCAGATGCAGAAGATCAGCGACTCAGGCACGCAGGCGGACCACTTCGAGCGTCGCGTGCTTTTCCGCTTCTCTCGCGAGGGCCGAATCCTTGGTCGCGAGCGGCTCACCGAGCTGCTCGGCGAGCGCGACGAACAGGGCGTCTGCCGCCGTAAGGTTGCGGCGGAGCTCCCACGCCCGGCCCCGAAGGGGGAGTGAGGGCAAGAGCTCGACCGGCAGCTCCCCCAGGTCCTGTACGGCGCCGGTGGCACGCGTCGCGGAGAGCGCCCTTCTCACGGTCTGGCGGCGAAGGACGGCAAGCACCTCGAAGACGAGCAGATCAGGGGCGGCCAGCTCACCCTCGCTCTCCATCAATGCCTCGACCTCGCCGGCGACGCCCGCGCCGAGCAGGAAGTCGACGGCCCCCGAGGTGTCGAGGACCGTCACTCGCCGGCGTCGCGGATCGAGCGGACCGTGACCTCGCTCGGCTCGCCGGGCTCGACGGCCCCGCGAGCCTCGATCCTCGCGGATAGCTCCGCCGGCGTCGGCCGGGCCGCGGTGCGCGCCAGGACGGTGCGCAGGTATTCCGAGAGCGAGAGGCCCGCTGCCGCAGCGCGAGCCTTCAGGGTGCGATGCACCTCCTCGGGAACGTCGCGAACCTGGACCAGGACTCCCATACGCGCCGCAATACTATCATGCGCAGTGCATACAGGCCAGGCGCAGGCATAGATCTGGCATAGATCTGGAGACAACCGAGCTCGGCTCAGGGCAACTGAAAGCAACTCAGGCATCGGAAACCCGCTCCCAGAGAGGGTCTCTGCGGATCAGGGATGGAACCGTCCTTTCGCTCGGCCTCCCAAACCGGGGCTGTCCCAATACCTTCCCCAATACTCGGCCAGAGTCGAGGTTCGGCGACGATGTCACTCCTTGACCGTTGAAGAGGGGTCCCGGTGGCGGGATTCAGCCCGCAGGTGCCGTTAGCGGCTCGCCGGCTCCCGACAGCGAGGCGCGCTCGAGCCGCTCGGCCAGCGCCCGCAGATGCTCGACCAGCTCGGGCGGCTCGTGCACCTCGAAGTCGACACCGAGCATCGCGACGCGGAGCGCCAGCCACCCGAGGTCGTCGTCGCCGGTGCGGTACTCGCAGGTGTGCGCGTCGATCGGTTGAATCGTGCCCCAGTAAGCGGGGACACGGCTTGCGATCTCGTCCGCGGCGGCGCGCAGCGTCACGCGTGCCTCGAAGCGGTTCGGCGCCCCGATGATGCTCTCTTTCACGAACGCGGCGGCATCTTTGGCCGGTAGCCTGCGAGCCATAAAGCGCACACCGGTCGAGGCTGGCCTCGCCAGGCGGTCGACGCGGAAAGAGCGCCAGTCCTCGCGGCGACGGTCCCACGCGAGGAGATACCAGCGCCGGCCGAGGTTCACGAGGGCGTGCGGCTCGACCTCGCGGCGGCTGTCGGTGCCATCCCGGCTTCGGTACGCGAAGCGAAGGCGCTCGGAGTCGCGGCAGGCTGCGGCGATCACGGTTAGGTGTTGGGGGTCGACCGTCGGGCCGCCGACCGGGGGGCTGATCGTCGCCGACCCGAGGGCCCGGACACGACGGCGAAGGTGTGTCGGCAGGACCTGCTCGAGCTTGACCAATGCCCTGACCGCGGTCTCCTCGATGCCGGTCACGGAGGCACGCGCCGCGGTGCGAAGGCCGACCGCGATCGCGATCGCCTCCTCGTCGTCGAGCAGAAGAGGTGGTATCGCGGTCCCGGCGCGAAGCCGGTAGCCGCCGGCGGGGCCGGTCAGCGATTCCACGGGGTAGCCGAGCCTGCGCAGCCTCTCGATGTCGCGGCGGATCGTCCGGCCGGACACCCCGAGCCGGTCTGCCAGGTCTGCGCCGGGCCAGTCGCGGCGCGCCTGGAGCAGAGAGAG
>JBOGZE010000326.1:0-6900 GCA_050697055.1 Solirubrobacterales bacterium | reverse complement strand
GGCGACGAAGAAGGTGCAGACGGCGACGAACCAGGTGACGATCACGGCGTAGGCGCGGCGGGCCTCGTCGTCGTCCTCGATCGAGTATGCGAGCGGTGGCCAGGCGAGCTGGAAGCCCTTGACAAGGACGTTGACCGCCTGGGCGAACTTGACCGAGAGGCTGTAGAGGCCGGCGTCGGCGAGCCCGACCAGGCGGACCAGGAGGAGGCGGTCGATGAAGTTGAGCGAGTAGAGCGAGAGCTCGGCCGGCATCGTCGGCAGCCCGAAGCGGGTCATCCGGCGCAGCAGCGGCATGTCCGGGATCAGCGACAGCCGCCGCCTCTGGGCGATCAGGAGGCCGGCAAGGAAGATCGCGCCGGTCCCGTACTGGCCGAGGAGGAGGCCCTCGGCGCCCTCCTCCTGGACGACCACGAACCAGACCGTCGCCGGGATCGTCACCAGGACGTTGGCGACGGTGAAGTAGAGGAAGGCCTTGGCGCGCTCGTCGAGCCGGAAGAGGGTGAGCAGGAACTCGAACATCGTGAACACCCAGAGGCCGAGGATCGCGATTCGCAACAACCCGGCGTCGGAGTGGCCGAGCATCGCCTCCGAGAGCGGCCCGGCGAAGGGCAGCGCGATCACCAGCCCGGCCGTCGCCGTCCAGAAAAGCGAGGCGAAGGCCGTCTTCACCACTCGCTCGGGAATCTCGTCGGCCTGGTAGTAGAAGCGCAGCAGAGCCTCGATCACTCCCAGGCGGATGACGATGCTGGCGGCGATCACGCCGGTGAGAAGCACCTCGGCCGCGCCGTAGTCCGCCGGGCTCAGGTAGCGCGTGTAGAGCGGCAGCAGGGCGACCGCGATCAGCTTCGAGATCACGCTCGAGGCTGTGTAGGCCGCGCCGGTGGTCGCCAGACGCCGCAGATAGCCGGTCACGTTCAGTCCTTACCCGGGCGGCCTTGGAGCGAGGGAGCGGTCCCGGTCTGCACCGCGAGCGCTCCCCCGGTCGCGAGCAGCGCCCAGGTGAGCGGATCGGTGAGATAGCCCGCGTAGCCAATCGTGTGCACGAGCAGGGCGCCGAAGGCGGCGGCGATCGCGATCCGCGCCGCGGCGAGCCCCTCCTCTCCCTCTGGCCCGGTACCGCCTCCGAAGCCGGGGGCGATCCGTCGCATCCCAGAGAGAAGCGTCCAGAGGGCGACCGCAAGCAGAGCCAGGTAGACTGCGACCCCGATCGCCCCCTGCTCGGCGGCGACGGTCACCGGCTCGTTGTGGGAGACGGTGTTCTCGCCCTTCTTCACGTTTTCGGCTTCGGCGAAGGCCTCGGGGAACGAGGCCGACCCGTGGCCGTAGAGAGGACGCTCCTCGGCGAGATCGATCCCGCCCCTGATCAGGGTGGTGCGCCCCTCGGTCTTGATCCCCACCGGCTCGTCGGAGTCGCTTCCGCCGCCGATCGCGAGGAGGCCGGCGACGGCCACGGCTGCGACCAGCGGAGCGGCGATCGCGGTCCAGAGGAGGCTCCAGCGGAGCGCCACCAGCACCGCGATCCCGAACAGCAGGGAGATGAAGCTCGACTGGGAGAAGGCGACACAGAGTCCGGCGAAGATCACGGCGATCGCGGCGGCGAGGGCCAGGGCCCGGCGCCGGTCCCGGAGCCAGACGAGGATCCCGAGCGAGATCACAATCGCCAGCGCCAGGTATCGCCCATAGATGTTCGGGTCCCAGAACAGCGAGTTGACCCGGAGGTAGAAGTGGAAGTCGTTGGACATCTCCAGGGCGTCGTTCCAGAAGATCTCTCCGGCAATGTGCTGGCCGACCCCGACCAGAGCGAAGAGCAACGCCTCCCCGAGGACGATGGCGAAGGTGAGTCCGAGCAGCCGCGGGGTCCAGCGGACCTCGATCAGGAGCGCGAGCATGACCGCGAACGGGATCAGGAAGAAGCCGGTGTTGCGCGCGGCGAAGCCGATGTCGTTCGAGTAGGAGGCCTGAAGGGCATAGACGCCGACCGCCGCCAGCAGGGCCAGCGCCAGCGGGCGGGGGCAGCGCGCCGGCGAGCGCTCCTCCGAGCGCAGCGCCGCGATCGCCTCCGCCAGCACCCCGCCACCGAGCACCACGTAGAGCGGCACCAGCAGGTTGACGTCCTCGCCGCCCCCGACCCCGATCGGGATCCGGAATGGCAATGCCGCGACGACCACCAGCGGCAGGAGAAGCGGCCAGCGCAGCAGGATCGCCGCGAGCGCGGCGAGCGCCACTCCGGCGGCGGCAATCGCTGCGGCGAAGGCCGCCGGGGTGTCGCGAATCGAGGCGAGCTCGTCCCATCCCTCTCCGGCCATCAGCGCCAGGGCGATCGCCAGCGCCGTGAACATGCCCGCCGCCCGCAGCCTCCGGTCGCCGGCGAGCAGCGACACGCCCACGACTGCGGCGGCGCCGATACCTCCGGCGACCTCCAGTGTCTCGCTCATGAGGGAGGCCCGCCGGCCTCGATCCTCAACTGCTCTCCCGAGGTCGCGACCCGGTCCGCATCAGCCAGGGTCAACTGCAGGCGGTAGCGACCCGGCGGCGGGAATTGTCCGTTGCTCGCGCGGCCGTCCCAATCGAAGCAGTGCGAGGCGTCGTCGCCCTCCAGCGGCTGGTCGTCGGCGAGCATCACCACCACCCGCCCCTCCGCGTCGGCGATCGCGACATCGAGGGTGTCTGCCTCGGTGAGGCGGAAGCAGGGCCGGTAGCGACCCGGCTTCGTCTTCAACTTGACGTTGAAGGCGACCGGCCCCCGGTCGCGGGCCTTCTGGGTGAGTACCATCGCCGCCACCGTCCCCGCGACGAGCACCGCGACCACCGCAGCCGCGATCATCGCGGGGCTGGGTCTCGGCCGGGTCAGATTCCCGAGGTGTCGGTGGTCCCGGACGAGCTGGCGCCGCCCGCCTGGTCCTCCCCGAGGATCACCGCCACGGTCGCCCCCTCGGAGATGCTCCGGATCTCCGTGCTCATCGGCTGGATGTCCTGAATCGCGACGTCGGCGGCAACCTGCTGAGCCGCCTGCTGGGCGCCCGGAGCCGTCTCATCGAACATCACCACGCTCGTGTCGTAGGGCGTCTCGGTGTTGGTCACGGGGCTGGTCTTGTACCCGCCCGGCTTCAGCAGGCCGGCGAACTCAGCCGCGAGCCCGCCCTGGGCGGTGCTGTTGAGCACAGCGACCTTGGTCTGGTCAATCGCCGCGGGGCCGCTCTTACTCTTCGGGGCGGTCTCCTCGTCACCGCCGAGCAGCCGGGTGGCGCCGAAGCCGATCCCCGCCAGGAGGAGCAGTGCCCCAACCGTGATCACTGCGACCGAGGGCGTCTCGCGGAACCAACTCCGCCCGCCGTCGTTTTCGCGCCGCGCGAACGACGGTCGCGGGGAGCCCTTGCGGCGCTGCTCGAAGCGCTTGCGGCGCTCCGCCGCCTGGCGCGCCAGCTCCGCCCGTCGAAAGGCCTCGCGGTCGCTGGGCGCCGAGGCCGCTGCGGCCGCTGCCGCCTCCTCGGGCTCCTTGCCGGCGACGGCGGCGGCGGCCTCCTCCGGGGAGGAGTCGGCGGGCACCTCGGATCCCTCGACCAGGAAGCTGGCGTTCTCGCGCAGGCGGCGCACGTCCCGCGCCTGCGCGAAGTACAGGAGGATCAGCACGGCCAGGCCCAAGAACGCGGCCAGGCCCGCGTAAGAGCCTGCTTCCCGGAGTAGATCCATGGGGTGCGGCGCGGGATGTTAAACGGGGGCCGGGGTTTGAGGAGCGTCAGGCGTCGATCCGGAGCGCCGCCTCGCGGCGCTCGCTGACCAGATCGACGGTCTGCTCCGCGAGGTTCGCCTCGTCGCCCGCCCGAACCAGCTGCTCCAGCCGGGAGATCGCTCCGGCCACCCACTCGGGGTCGAGGGGCATCCGCCGCACCGCGCGGACGATCTTCTCCGAGGCGGTCGGCTGCTGGCGCTCGTCGGAGTTGAAGAGCTCCTCATGGAGCTTCTCCCCCGGCCGCGGCCCGATCACCTCGACCGCGACGTCCACCTCGGGCTCGTAGCCGGCCAGCCGGATCATGTTGTGGGCGAGGTCGAGGATCTTCACTGGCTCGCCCATCTCCAGCACGAAGACCTCCCCGGTGCCGGCGCCGAGGTCGCCGGCCCGGATCACCAGCTGCACCGCCTCCGGGATCGTCATGAAGTAGCGGGTCATCTCGGGGTCGGTGACCGTCACCGGCCCGCCGCGCTCGATCTGGCCCCTGAAGATCGGCACCACGCTCCCCGAGGAGGCGAGCACGTTGCCGAAGCGGACGGTGATGAAGCGCGACTGCGGATACTTGTGGCGGGCTGCCTCGACGATCCACTCCGCCATCGCCTTTGAGGCCCCCATCACGGTGCGCGGGTTGACCGCCTTGTCGGTGGAGACGAGGACGAACCGCTCACAGCCGGAGGCGGCGGCGGTCTCGGCGGTCACCCTGGTGGCGATCGCGTTGTTGCGGACCGCCTCGAGCGGGTTCGACTCCATCAGCGGCACGTGCTTGTAGGCGGCGGCGTGGAAGACGACGTCGGGGGTGAAGCGCTGCATCACCTCCAGCATCCGGTCGGGCTCCTTGCACTCAGCGAGCACCGACTCGACCCGGGTGAAGTGGCGCTCCTCGATCATCTCCCGGTCGATCCGGAAGAGGTTGTCCTCGGCGTGGTCGAGCATCACCAGCAGCTTCGGACGAACCCGGGCGATCTGGCGAACCAGCTCCGAGCCGATCGAGCCGCCCGCCCCCGTGATCAGGACGACCTTCTCCTGCAGATAGGCGCCGACCCGGTCGAGCTCCATCAGGACCGGCTCGCGGCCGAGGACGTCCTCGACCTGGACCTCGCGCAGCTGCTTGGTCAGCTGGACGCCGCCCCGGAGGAGCTCGAACACGGTCGGCAGGGTGCGCACGTTGACCTCCCGCCCCCTGCAGGCGGCGACGACGCGCCCGCGCAGCTCGCCCGGCGCCGAGGGGATCGCGATCACCACCTCGTCGGGATGAAACTCGTCGAGGATTCGGTCGATCTCGCCGGTCGTTCCGAGGACCTTGATCCCGTGCAGGCGCATGCCCCGCTTGCGGGGGTCGTCGTCGAGGAAGCCGATCGCGCGGGAGCCGAGGTTGGGGTTGAGCTGAAGCTCCCGAACAACCATCTGGCCTCCGGAGCCCGCTCCCACGACCAGCACCTGCAGCGCCCTGCCGACCGCCTTCCGATCGGGGCGCTCGATCACCATCCGCACTACCAACCGAGCGCCGCCCACCATCGTCAGGGTGAGCAGGAAGTCCATCACCAGGACCGAGCGGGGGATCGAGTCGTCGAACGGCTGCAGAAGGAGGAAGGCGACCGCCAGGATCGCGGTCGAGATGGCCGTCGCCTTCAGGACCCCTGCGTAGTCGGGCAGCCGGAAGTAGCGCCACCACTTCTCGTAGAGGCCGAAGCCACCGAAGATGATCAGCTTGCCGGCGACCACGAACCCGATCGAGGCGATCAGCATCTCCTCGTAGCGGTCGGGGATCCCCCCGGTCGCGTCCAGGAACCGCAGCTTGAAGGCCAGGAAGAAGGCCAGGGCGATCAGGCACGCATCGGCGAGGATCTGCAGCAGCCGGTGCCGGTAAACGGGGTGCTTTAGCCGGTCCACGCCGGAGCGAGTCTAGTGCGAGCAGGGAGCGGGAGCCAAAAGCCGGTACGGCCGCACACGGGTATGCATCTCGCTACCGTCCCTGCGGCTCATGGCCGGCTTCGTCCCCCTCACCGCAGCGGTCACCGACAGGCTCGTCGACTTCGCCACCGACGTGATCGGCGAGATCGGCTATGCCGGCGTCTTTCTCCTGATGACGCTCGAGAGCGCCAATCTGCCGATCCCCAGCGAGGCGACAATGCTGTTCGCCGGCTTCAAGGTCGACGACGGCGAGCTGACCCTGTTCGGGATCGTCGCCGCCGGGGTGCTCGGCAACCTGGTCGGCTCCTGGATCGGCTACGCGATCGGCTACTACGGGCGGATGGAGCTGCTCGAGCGCCACCACGTCTTCCACGTCAGCGCGGCGCAATTGCGACAGGTGGAAGGCTGGTTCGAGCGCTACGGCGCAGCGACCGTGTTCTTCACCCGGATGCTTCCGATCGTCCGGACCTTCATCTCCACTCCCGCCGGCGCCGCCCACATGCCGTTCTGGCGCTTCTCCGCCTATACCGTGGCCGGTTGCGTCCCCTGGGTGCTGGCGTTGGGCGTGATCGGCCGCGAGGTCGGCAGCAGATGGGAAGATTGGGAGGATCGCCTCAAGTACCTCGACTATGCGGTGGTGGCCGCGATTGTGGCGCTGATCGCGTACGTCCTGATCCGCCGCCGCCCCGGAGAGGGCGCCGACGAGGGCGAGCATCACGGCGAGGTCGAGCCGGCGACCGAGGCCTGAGGCGGTGGCAATAAGACCCTCGCGGGCGGCGGTGCTGGGAGCGGTCCAGGGCCCGGCCGAACTGCTGCCGGTGTCGAGCTCTGCCCACCTCACGCTGATCCCCTGGCTCGCCGACTGGGATTGGGATCGCCAGGACCCGGAGCTGCGAAAGACCTTCGAGGTAGCGCTGCACGCCGGTGCCGCCGCCGCCCTGCTGGTCGGCCAGCGGCGGGTGATCACGGAGGAGCTCCGCACCTTCGACGGGCGCAAGGCGGCCGTCCTCGGCCTCTCCTTCCTGCCCGCCGCCGCATGCGGGGTCGCCCTCGAGCGGCCGATCGAGCGCCATCTGGGCGGGCCGCTGCCGACCGCGCTCGGGCTGCTGATCGGAGCGGCGGCGATGGTGATCGCCGACCGCCGACCGCAGCGCCGCGATGGCAGCCGGACCGGTCCCGTCGACGGCCTGGCGCTGGGCGTCGCCCAGGCGACGGCGCTCGCCCCCGGAGTCTCGCGCAACGGCGCCACCTTGACCGTC
>JBOGZE010000325.1:0-2059 GCA_050697055.1 Solirubrobacterales bacterium | reverse complement strand
GCGCAAGCGGCTCGGCGACAACGAGGTGCTCGACATCGTCTCGCTCGACCTCCCCGAGCAGGACTTCGTCACCCAGGCGCTCTGGTACGTGATCGGCGAGCGGATGGCGGCGGCCCTGCCGAGCGAGGTGCTGCTCGGCGCCCTCCACGCCTCCGAGCACGGGCAGATCGCCGTCCTGCCGCTGATCGCGATGTGCGACCGCTGGGACATCGGCGGACTCTCGACCAACATCCACCACCAGACCGGGCAGCCGACGATCTTCATCTATGACGGACACCCCGGCGGGGTTGGGATTACCCAGCGCGGCTACGAGGTCTTCGAGCGCCTGGTCGGCGACGCCGACCGCCTGATCCGCGAGTGCCCCTGCGACGACGGCTGCCCCTCCTGCGTGCAGAGCCCGAAGTGCGGCAACCTGAACGAGCACCTGCACAAGGGCGGGGCGCTGGAGCTGATGGGGCGGATGCTGGCCGAGGGCCGGGCGAAGGCCTCGTGAGCCGGCAGAAGATCCAGATCTCGGTGATCGGGTCCTCCGGGGGCGAGCCCGAGATCCTCCGCGATGCCGAGCGCGTCGGCCGCGGGATCGCCCAGGCGGGAGCGGTGCTGGTCTGCGGCGGGCTCACCGGAGTGATGGAGGCGGCCTCGAAGGGGGCGGCCGAAGCGGGCGGAGCCGTGCTCGCCGTCCTCCCCACCCTCTCGCCGGCCGATGCCAACGAATACGTCAGCCACGCCGTCGCCACCGGCACCGGCCATGCCCGCAACCTCGCCGTGGTCGCCTCCGGCGAGGCGGTAATCGCGGTCGGCGGCGAGTGGGGAACGCTCTCGGAGATCGCCTACGCGCGCAAGCTCGGGCGGCCGGTAGTGGCGCTGCAGAGCTGGCCGCTTCGCAACCGCGCCGGCACCGACCTCGGGATCACCGAAGCCGAGACTGCCGAGGAAGCGGTGAAGGCCGCGCTCTCATCCGCGGTGGTCGAGCAAGGCAGCAACGAGCGCACCGAGGCCGCCGACGAGGCGCTCGACTAGCCGCGCTTGAACGCTAGCCTTACGCCTCCGGGGCGAGGTAGCTCAGTTGGTAGAGCACACGACTGAAAATCGTGGTGTCGGCGGTTCGACTCCGCCCCTCGCCATAAATACCTGCAAATCGACAGGGTTCTTCACGCGTCGCCTGACATCGCGCAACAAGCGAGGGAATCGTGGTGTCTTCAGTTCGAATGATTTGCACCCGCGCTGTGCAACGCGGATACAGGCACTGACGGCGCAGCCTCCAGGCGCTACTGCAATGCGTTACGAGGGGGCATGATCGGCGGACGTTCGAGACCCTGGGTTAGTGCCGGTGCCACGCGGAAGCAGTAGCGCTGTCACGGGCAACCTCCGCGCGCGAGCTCCGCCGCCTTGAAAGAACTACTCGCCTTTCGATAAACCGTCGGCTTCGGGCGCGACCTCAAACGATGGTTGGACCGATTCCTTAGGGCCGTGGCGGCGGTGTCGAGACGTTCGCTGGCGCAGGATCGCGGACGCTGTACGCGATCCGCTCGTCGTTGTGCGCGCGGTCGCGCAACGCGGGCGGCTTCCTGCTCCGTGGAAACCAGCCGGTCGAGCGCGTCATCAGCCCGTGGGCTGAGCGCATTACCTCGCCGCCCGACTGGCTCACGCCCAGGACGAGTCAGCCCGAGACGTCCATGCAGCCTCGCGGGCGATCGGGCTCTCCAAGCCGTAGACGTGGTAGCAGTCGGTCACCATGTCGAGCGCCGGGAACCGCCGCCAGGTCGTGCTCGAGACGTCGGCGAGGATGCCGTGCTGACGACCGGTGGCCTCCAGCGTCGGGCTCAGCGTCTCGACGGTCACTGGTTTACGGCGTAGGACATGTTGCGGCTCCTCTTGCGGGGTTCGCTCTGGGGAGTGGAGCAGCATGCGGCGCCATCGCGCTCGAGGGAAGGACCGGCGGCACGCAACGGCCCGAGAGGCGTCGCCTTTGAGCGACTCGAAGGGACGCCCAGGCGCGGCGACGCCGGCCGCAAATCACGTGGTTTGTGTGAGGCACCGTCACCCAACCGCACCCTAG
>JBOGZE010000324.1:0-1874 GCA_050697055.1 Solirubrobacterales bacterium | reverse complement strand
GCGGGCGACGGAGGGGCGCTCGGCCTGGACCTGGCGCCGGCAAGGGACGCCCGCCGCTTCCTCGCCCAGCTCAGGGGGATCGTCTACGAGGCCCAGCTGAACGGCACCTGGCCGCGCCTGAAGCTGTGCGAGAACCCGGAGTGCAGCTGGGCGTTCTACGACTCCTCCCGCAACCGGAGCGGGTCCTGGTGCCGGATGGGCGAGTGTGGCAACCGGCTCAAGAACCGCGCCTACCGCGCGCGGCAGCGGCGCGGGCGCTAAAAGAACGCCCCGCCCTGGTACTCGCCGAGACCTCGCGCATCGCGCCGCGTGATCTTCTTGACTCCGCACGTCGGGGCGTGATACGCGTGCTACTTGCACATGGGGATGCCGCCCCTCAACAGGAGCAAAGGGCAACGGCGCAGCGCTGCCTTTGCCACGATCGCAGGCGTTTGTCTAGCCGCGGGCGGCGCCGGCGTCGCCTTGGGTGCCGGGAGTGTTTCCCCGCGCGACAGTGGCATCCGCGTCGAGCCTCAACTGCAGCCGATCGTCACCCACCCCGCGCCCGACGGGACCCGTCGCATAAGCGCCGGCAAGCTTCGCGTCAGGCCGACGGGGATCGTCGCCGGCGCCGAGGACCAGGACATCCGCATCACCCTCGATCCCAGCGGGGCCGGTGGCCCCGCCCGAATTGGCATTCGCCTCTACCGGCCCGCCGATCCGAGCGTCGGCCGCGGCCTCCGCCGTTTCAACGGGCCCAAGCGTTCGCTCCGTCTCTCTGGCGGTTCAGCTCGCACCCTCACGCTCCAGGACCTGAACCTGCCGCCGGGCGACTACCGGCTGCGCCTCAGGGATCCAGCCGGTGAGCGGATCGGGGGCGCGAGCATCGTCGTCTACGCGCAGCACCGCTTGCCTCCGGGGGCCGGCCGCGACTCGACCGGCGACGACGACAAGGCGGGCGCCAGGGCCCTGCCGAGCCCGAGCACCAACAACAACGTCAGCGACCAAGCGGGACAGCAGGCGGAGACCTACGACGCGATGGAGCCCGACAACCCGGCGCGGGTCGCCGCCAGCGTCAATCCCGACGGGGGCAACCCGGACGTCTGGATCTCCAGCGACTCCATGAAGCCTGGGACCGAGGTGATGCAGACCATGCCCAGCATCTCGCTGCGCCGCGCCTCGGAGGGCGGGGGCACCGTGAGCCTCGATATGTGCTGCGATCCAGGCCTCGCCGCCGATGACCGGGGCAACATCTGGCTCACGCACCTCGGCACCTCGCCGAACTACGTCGCTATCAACCGCATCGCGGGCCCGAGCGGCACCACCCTCCAGACGAACAACGTGGCCGTCCCTCGCGCCACCACCGGTCTCCAGGACAAGCCCTTGTCCACGATCGACACCTGGGCGACGAGCCCGAAGCGCTACCGCATCTATGAGGTCTGGATCGAGAACCCGGGCCAGGCTGTGGTCATCAACGAGTGCAACGCGAGCACCGCCTCGAGCTGCGACAGCCCCGAGAACTGGGCCGATACGCCGGCGGCCGTGGAGGTCGGCTCGGGCACCAGCACCAACAGCTACCCGGCGGTGGCCACGGCCCCGAACGGTGACGTCTACGTCGCCTGGTGGGACCAGGACGCCGACTCGATCATGATCGATCGTTGTCTGGCGGCCGAGGACTGCAACCTCAGCGGGAGCTGGAACGAGGCTACCGTCATCGACAACGACCTCGACCCGGGCTCGGGCAACCCGCTGCCCTTCTTCTGCCCGATCATCGCGGCCCCTGGAGGCCGGGTCGGCCCCCAGACCTACGTCGACGTCGGGCCCGACGGCAGGGTCTATGTCGCCTACAGCGAGCTCCGCAACAACGGAACGACGAGGTGCACCGCCTCGGGCAC
>JBOGZE010000323.1:0-1639 GCA_050697055.1 Solirubrobacterales bacterium | reverse complement strand
TTCACGGCCTGTTGGAGCAGGGCCGGATCGAGGGGGTGATCGGATCCCTCGATCCGCCCGACCGCGCCGAGCGAGTCGCGCACCCGGTCGGCGGCGGCCCGCAGCTGCTCGCGCTGGCTGCGGTAGGCCTCGGCGGTTGCCTCCAGCACCTGGCGGAAGCTCGGCAGTCCCTGGCGCGGCTCCGGCGGGAAGTAGGTGCCGCCGTAGAAGGGGACGCCCTCGGGATCGAGGAAGACGGTCAGCGGCCAGCCGCCCTGCCCGGTCATCCCCTGGACCGCCTCCATGTAGATGTCGTCGACGTCGGGGCGCTCCTCGCGGTCGACCTTGACCGGGACGAAGTTCTCGTTCATGTAGGCGGCGGTCTCCGCGTCCTCGAAGGACTCGCGCTCCATCACGTGGCACCAGTGGCAGGCCGAATAGCCGATCGAGAGGAGGATCGGACGGTCGTGCTCGGCGGCGCGCTCCAGTGCCTCCGGGCCCCACGGGTACCACTCGACCGGGTTGTCCTTGTGCTGGAGGAGGTAGGGAGAGGTCTCTTCGGCGAGCCGGTTGGCCATGTCCCCAGGCTACCCCGCCGCGCCGGTCCCACTCGACATTGACATCCGCCCGCCTGGGGTATTGGATGCCGGTAGCGACCCGGAGGTGCCGATGGCTAAGGACCTGACGGTGATCATGGAGGACCGGCCCGGCAAGCTCGCCGAGCTCGGGGAGGCGACCGGGCGCGCGGGGGTGAACATCGACGGGCTCTGCGCGATGGTTGGCGACGGCAAGGGCTTCATCCACATCCTGGTCGAGGACGCGGCCGCCGCCCGCAAGGCGCTCGAGGCCGCCGGCATCGACGTCGCGGACGAGCGCGAGGCGGTGATCGTCGACCTCCATGACAAGCCCGGCGCGATGGGCGAGATCGCCCGTGACCTGGCGGAGAACGGAGTCAGCATCGACGTCGCCTACACGATCTTCAGCGGCGTCCGCCTTGTGATCGTCACCGAGGACACCGACAAGGCACGAGCGGCGCTGGACCTGAACGGGGCGGCGGGCTAGCCTCCGCTGACGTCCGACGCGAACGCCTCGAAGGCGGCGACGTAGCGGTCGATGTGCTCCTGCTCGTGGGCGATCGACACGGTCCATTCCTCCTCGACCCCCGGGGTCATGAAGATGCCGTGGTTCATGTGGTACAGCCAGGCCAGGGTTGAGAGCTCGCCGTCGACCTTGGTCAGGTAGTCGCGGTACTCGTAGATCGGCTCCCCGGAGAAGATCACGCAGCCCTTGGCGCCGAGCCCCTCGCTGTAGGCCGGCAGCCCGTAGCGGTCGATCACCTCCTGGCAGCGCTTCTTCAGCCCCTCGTTGGTCGCCTCCAGCTTCCCGTAGGCGTCGGGGGTGAGGACCTCGGTCAGGGTCGCCTCGGCGGCCGCCATCACCAGGGGATTCCCGTTGAAGGTGCCGATCTGGTGGACCTTGTCGGAGGCGACCACCTCGCCGAGCTCGGCGGTCATCCCGATCGCCCCGCCCGGGTAGCCGCCGCAGATCGCCTTCGCGAGGCAGATCATGTCCGGCTCCACTCCGAAGCGGCCGGTCGCGCCGCCGTATGAGATCGTGGCGCCGGTCTTGACCTCGTCGAAGATCAGCTTGACTCTGTGCT